>NZ_BRCD01000019.1:0-87143 GCF_023707945.1 Sporosarcina sp. NCCP-2331 | reverse complement strand
ATGGCTTGAGCCTCCTCGTCGCTTTGCTCCTGCGGGGTCTCAAGGCTCATGCTCATAACGCTACGCTTTTACTCGCAAAAGTAATTGCTATTCCCGCAGGAGTCGCCCGTCTTCCGTTTCAATCCTTACTTTGCTAATACAAACACAGAGCAAGAGCACTGAAGTTTTCTAAAATCTGAGAAGTTTTGATGATCACATAGTATATAAAATTTCATGTCTCATTGATCATTGCTAAGTTCAAAGCAGTTGAAACAATTTTGAAATTTTATTTTAGATTCAGAGTACATCAGCTTGTAAGATTCAACGAGCAACACTTAGTATTTTGTGATACATAGTAGGGATTGGAGCGTCGGGTGGCGACTCCCGGAGGATCAGCCCGACAGGTGAGACGACTTTGGGGAGCTCGCGACCAAGTCGGCTCACCGCGAGCCCTCGGGAAAGCGTCCACCCAGAGCGCAAATCCCCTACTGCATACAAATTAGCTCTAAACTTCATTAAGATCTAACCCAATAAAAACCCAAACCAAACTGTTGCACAGCCTGTCCGATTTTGATATACTATTCAAGTACGGTATTTCCGTACAACTGCATATACAGCTGACAAATACGGGCTGTGTACGGCATCGATCCGTTTTATTGGCATCTGCCGATAGAACGCCTTATAAATTTATACTCTGTTCCAGATGGTTCAGGGCGAGAGGAGAGAGACCGATGAAAGCAGGAATTCATCCGGATTACAAACTTGCAAAAGTAACTTGCTCATGTGGCAATACATTCGAAACAGGTTCTGTAAAAGAGGATATTCGAGTGGAAGTATGCTCAGAATGTCACCCATTCTACACTGGACGCCAAAAGTTTGCTGCAGCGGACGGCCGTGTCGACCGTTTCAACAAAAAATACGGCATCAAGTCAGAACAAGAACAAGAGTAATCAAATGCCAGATACCCGTCAGGTGCAGTCGTGCCAGACGGGTATTTTTATAATCGCAGCAAGATTCCAACCATACATAAGCAACAAGCTGAAAGGAGATTGACCATGTACGTTTCAATGCAAGGCGGCTGGATGGAAGTCATCTGCGGCAGTATGTTTTCAGGAAAATCGGAGGAGCTCATTCGCCGGATTCGCCGTGCCGAATTTGCCAAACAGAAAATCGCAGTATTCAAACCGGAAATCGACGATCGCTACAGCGAAGAAGCGGTTGTCAGCCATGATGGCACGTCGATGATCGCCAATCCGATTTCCAAAGCGAGAGAAATACCGAACCTCGTGACAGATGATTTCGATGTGGTCGCCATTGATGAAGCACAGTTTTTTGATGAAGAAATCGTAGAAGTGGCGATAGGCCTGGCCAATCGCGGATTTCGTGTCATCATCGCAGGTCTCGATCAAGACTTCAGAGGAGAACCGTTCGGACCGATGCCGCGCTTGATGGCAGTTGCCGAATTGGTCACGAAACTGCAGGCAGTCTGCACGGTCTGCGGATCTCCTTCGAGCCGCACCCAGCGGTTGATTGACGGACGTCCGGCAAGCTCTGATGATCCGATTGTGCTGGTCGGCGCTTCTGAAGCTTATGAGCCGCGCTGCCGCCAGCATCATGAAGTACCAGCGGGCATCCGTGCAGAACAAGCTAAATAAAAAACATTCACCGTCTATCCAGAAGCTCGAACGGATAGGCGGTTCTGCTATACAGAAATAACCCAATACTCCAGAAGAGGTGAAATCATTATGTTCGACAGACTGCAGGCAGTGGAAGACCGTTACGATCGGCTCAATGAATTATTGAGTGATCCGGAAATCGTCAATGACCTGGATAAATTGCGTACGTATTCGAAGGAACAATCCGATTTGCAGGAAACCGTTGAAGTATACCGGGAATACAAAGAAGTGCAGGCTCAATACAAAAACGCGAAAGAAATGCTCGATGAACCGCTGGATGACGACATGAAAGAACTTGTGAAGATGGAGATCGATGAATTGGAAGAACGTATCGAGCCGCTTGAAGAACAGCTGAAAATACTGCTCGTTCCGAAAGATCCGAATGACAATAAAAGTGTCATCATGGAAATTCGCGGTGCGGCAGGCGGCGACGAGGCCGCTTTATTCGCAGGCAGCCTCTATCGCATGTATACACGTTTCGCCGAAATGAATCACTGGAAAGTGGAAGTGATCGATTCGTCACCGACTGAACTTGGCGGTTTCAAGGAAATCATCTTCATGATTGACGGCAATGGAGCGTACTCCAAATTGAAATACGAAAACGGGGCGCACCGCGTGCAGCGCGTACCGGAGACAGAATCCGGCGGCCGGATTCATACGTCGACTGCCACGGTCGCTTGTCTGCCGGAAGCCGAGGAAGTCGAAATTGAAATTCATGATAAAGACATTCGTACGGATACATTTGCCTCATCCGGACCGGGCGGCCAATCCGTCAACACGACAATGTCTGCAGTTCGTCTGACACATTTGCCGACTGGCATCACGGTATCGATACAAGATGAAAAATCTCAAATCAAAAATAAAGAAAAAGCGATGAAAGTACTGCGTGCACGTGTGTACGATAAGTTCATGCAGGAAGTCCAGGCAGAATATGATCAAAAGCGGAAATCCGCAGTCGGTTCGGGAGATCGTTCGGAACGGATTCGAACTTATAATTTTCCGCAAAACCGCATTACTGACCATCGCATAGGCCTGACAATACAGAAGCTTGACCAAGTAATTGAAGGAAAACTGGACGAAGTGATCGACGCGCTCATCATTGAAGAGCAGGCACACCGTCTGGAAAGTCTGGATCAAAATGACTGAATCGATTTGGGAATCTGTTAAACGCGCCCAGGATGTGCTGGATGCCCGCGGGCTTGATGCAAATGCGGCGGAATTAGCGATGCGGGCAGTCACGGGAAAAAGCCGGTCCGACTATCTGGCGAGCCTGCGTGAAGAGCTGCCGCATGAACTCCGCTCGCAATTTTCAGGCTATATAACAGAACTACTGACAGGCAAACCGATCCAATATATTCTCGGTGAAGAGTCTTTTTACGGTTATTCATTTGAAGTGAATGAACAGGTCCTGATACCGCGCCCGGAAACAGAGGAATTGGTTTATCATGCGCTCGAGCGTGCGAATCAATTATTCGGAACCCGTCCGATTGAAATGGCAGATATCGGCACAGGAAGCGGTGCGATTGCAGTAGCTTTCAAAAAAGAACGCCCCTCCGCAAATGTGACGGCTACTGATTTCAGCAAAGAAGCGCTAAAAGTTGCCGCTCGCAATGCGGAGCGCAATGATGCCGTCATTACATTTTTGCAGGGAGATATGGAAGAACCGCTCACACCGCAAAAGTGGGATATCATCCTTTCCAATCCTCCCTATATAGCCGAACAGGAAAAGAAAGAAATGTCTGCAACGGTATATGGTTTTGAGCCGGCGTCCGCTTTATTCGCCGAAGAAGAAGGACTGTATTTTTATCGGAGACTTGCAGCACGTCTTTCTCCTATGCTGAATAAACCGGCTTTCATTGGCTTTGAAATTGGTTATTTACAAGGAGAGAAAGTGCAGCAATTCCTGCAGGAAGCCTTCCCGCAGGCGAAAGTGGAGATCGTTCAGGATATCAATAAAAAAGACCGAATGATATTTTGTGAGATTACATGAATAAAATCTCTTTCTGCGGCTCATGATAGAGTGCAGGAGGGGATGACATGTTACAAGATTACACAATTGAAAAACCACAAACGAAAACTTCTAAGGTTCTTGCTATTATAGAATTTATACTGGTGCTGCTCGCAATTCAAGGAGTTCTGATCCTATTCTATCAGCCGGCGGAAACTAGTGAAATGCCGCAGTTTCGCATATTGGCAAATTCCAATACGGTTGAAGACCAGCAGATGAAGCAGCAGATTCAACAAGAAATTGCCCCGCTGCTCGCTTCTGCAGTCAATGAATCGGGAACGCCGGAGCAGATGCAGCGCCGAATCGAAGCAGCAAGCGCGGAGATTACACAGCTGGCAGCTCATCAGGCAAACGGGCTTTCCGTGACATTCGAACACCAGGCGGCACTCATTCCGCCGAAACGCATCGGTTTTGCGATTCAAAAACAAGACGTGTATGACAGCTATATTTTGAAAATCGGCAAAGGCAAAGGGGATAATTGGTGGTGTGGATTGTTTCCGAATGTTTGCTATCCCGAAGAAACTGCAGCGGTTGAAACAGACGAAGAACCTGTTACATTCTTCATTTGGGAGTGGATAAAGTCGATCTTCTCGTAAAACTATTCACAATTTTTGTGGATAAAATCAGTAAAATGTGTATAAGAAGGGGTTGGACAGATGGAAACGCAAATGAAATCAGTGGATAACCTCGTGGATAATGAAAAGACATATGAACAAGCTGTGGATATCTTGAAATCGGGCGGCCTTGTCGCATTTCCGACTGAAACAGTATACGGACTCGGAGCAATTGCCACAGATGAGCAGGCAGTGCAGCAGATTTTTGAAGCAAAAGGAAGACCTGCGGATAATCCGCTCATCGTACATATCGGAAACAAATCGGATACAGTAAAGTATGCGGCAGAAGTGCCGGAAGTGGCAGAGAGGCTAATGGAAGCTTTCTGGCCGGGGCCTTTGACGCTCGTCATGGAAATGAAACCGGGCGTTATCGCGAAAACAGTCACGGCTGGCATGCATACTTTGGCGATCCGCATGCCTAATCACCCTGTAGCCTTGGCACTGCTGCAGAAACTTCAGCTGCCTGTTGCAGCACCCAGTGCGAACCGCAGCGGAAAGCCGAGTCCGACAGAAGCGGAGCACGTCTATCATGATTTATTCGGAAAGATTCCGCTCATTTTAGACGGCGGCGCAACAGGAATCGGCGTGGAATCTACGGTACTGGATGTCACGGTTACTCCGCCCGTTATTCTGCGTCCCGGCGGTATCTCCAAAGAGCAGATAGAAGAACTGATCGGCACCGTTCATTTGGCAGCTAAGCCGGAAGATCAGACAACAACTCCGCGAGCGCCCGGCATGAAATATACGCATTACGCACCGGAAGCTCCTTTGTTCGTCATCGAACCGGACGCCGCCAGATTGGAAACTGCGCTGAATAGTATTCATCGGCAGGGAAAACGGGTTGCTGTGATTGGTCCCGATGAATTGCATACAGCGAATGCAGACTGGTACTTTTCGACAGGAGCAATAAGCAGCCATGAAGCGATGGCGGCGAATCTTTATAAAGCGATTCGGCAGAGTGATGCCACGGAAGCTGATGTGATCCTCGCAGTCGAAACAGATCTCTCGGGTATCGGTGCCGCCGTCATGAACCGGCTTGAAAAAGCTTCAGACGGCAAACGTTTTTCGGAATAAACGAATAGCCCTCTTCAGCAGACGCATAGGATAGATGCATGTGAACTGCGAGGGGGCTTACTTTTGATTGAAATTATAGCAGCAATTGTTACGACAGTTGATATCCTCATTGTCTATACCGTTTTGCAGCTGCGGCGCGGAAGATTGATGATCGCGCTGTGGACAACATTATTAAATATGCTATTGCCGCTCGTTGGTTTCTATATGGGAGAATGGACCGTCCACCTTTTTGCGGGCTGGAGTCAGGTACTTTCCGGTGTTATGCTCGGATTAATCGGCTTGCATATCTTATTGGATGACGGAGAACAGCCGTCAATGATTCACAAGATGTCACCGATCTTCCTGGCACTGATGGTTAGTCTGGATGCGTTCACCGTCAGTGTAACATTCGGCATGATGCAGCTCAATAAATGGTTGTTCATTTTTGTTTCAGGCTTTTTCTCATTTTTCTTTTCTATCATTGCATTGTTATCCACAGGTCGGATACCTTTCATCAATGGCACATTTATTCGACGTATAACCGGCGTGATTTTCATAATAATAGGTGTAATGTCCTTCATGTTTTAACAATTACTGTTTCTTTTTTCTCATATATCCGTTATTCTGTATAGTAGGTGAAGAAAATGAAAATTTATTTTATTTGTACAGGCAACACATGCAGAAGTCCGTTAGCGGAAGCGCTGCTGAAAAATGAAAACTTGCCTGGTGTGGAAGTAAGATCTGCAGGAATATATGCGATGGATGGACAGCCGATTTCAGCGAATTCCGCTCGGCTACTGACAGAAGCCGGTATTTCATTCGATGGATTCTCCAATGAACTTACACCAGCCGATATGCAATGGGCCCAACTGGTTTTAACAATGACAGCGGGCCACCGGGATACGCTGCACCGCAGTTTTCCTGACATGAAAGATAAGATTTTCACATTAAAAGAGTATGCAGGTGCAAGCGGAGGACTTGATGTCCATGATCCATACGGCGGCGACTTGGCGACATACCGCGAGACGTACATGGAACTGACAGAACTCATTCAAACCATCGCCCGGCAGCTTTCGGAGGGAAAACAATGAACGAAACTAGAACGAAAAAAGTGGGGCTGCGCAAAAAGCTGGTCTTATTTGTCGTAATTCTTGCAGTCATCACATATTCAACGAGTGCAGTATTTATTAATTGGGTGCAGCCGACATTCTTCCCGAATACTCGGCCATTCGTATTTCAGTTGCTGACGTACGCAATGGGGATTATGTGGTCGGGGATTTTAGCGGCACTGTTCAGTATCATTTTGACCAGGCCTCTGCAGCGTTTGGAAACTGCTGCGATGAAAGTGGCGGACGGGAAAATTGGCGTGGATATTCAATTACCAAATTCATCCGATGAAATTCATTCGGTATCTAAAGCGTTCCAGCAAGTAGTGTTGAATTTGCGCAGTATCATCGAGCAGATCGAATCGAATTTCCAGGCAACAGTCCAGTCAGTTGACGCATTGACGAAAGAAACAAGCGCGGCATCCGGTCAGTCTGATGCGATTGCCCGTACAATCGGTGAAATTTCAAACGGTGCAGAGACGACTGCGGCTGCTATTCAGGATACAGTCCATGCCATTGAAAATGTTCGGCAGCTTGCGCAGGAAGTAAACAGCCGCGCAGGCCAGTCATCCGAGCATTCGAAAGCGATGCTGAAAGAGCTGCATACGACAACGGATGTATTTCAATCCGTGCTGTCCGGCATTCATCAAATGACCGAACAAAGTGAGCAATCATTGGAAACGATTCAAGTGCTGGATGAAAACGCCCATAAAATCGGTGAAATCGTTGAAGTGGTAGGCAGCATCGCCGGACAGACGAACCTATTGGCACTGAATGCTTCTATTGAAGCCGCGCGCGCAGGTGAACACGGCAAAGGTTTCGCCGTTGTTGCGGAAGAAGTACGCAACCTCGCTGATGAGAGTGCCAACGCCGTCCAAATGATCTCGGCACTTGTCCAAAGCATCCAGTCAGACGTCAAAAAAGTCGTCTCTGATATGAAACGGCAAGTCGACACGGCAGCCTCAGAAGCCGAACGAGCAACGAAAACCAATGAAAACGTCCAGTCCATGACCGAGACGATTCACACTATGGCCGCATCGGTAGACGAAATCACCGAGATCGTCAGCCGCCAGATGCAGACAATCGAACGCACTGCAAGACAGTCGATGGAAGTAGCCTCCATTGCAGAAGAAACGTCAGCAGGCGCAGAAGAAGTCCGGGCGGCCACAGAAGAGCAAGTAGCCTCTATTGAACAAACAGATGCCAAAGCACTCGAACTCAAGGTGCAGTCCGAAGAGCTTTATAAAGTGATCCGGAAGTTTGACCGAACTCCAGAATAGTTATAAACCTCCCGCTAAACGTCAGAATATTGATGGACAAGCGGGAGGTTTTTTTATGTCGTGCTGGCTTGGTAGTTTGCAGGAAGTTTGAAATAAGTGTGTGTGTGCAGTTTAAATTCGCTTCGGCGCTGGGGGATTGCCTTACGTGATAAGCCTACTGGCAAAGAACGCGGCTAGCTGCCAAAGAAGCTTCGCGGATGATCATAGTACCAGCTCAAGCGCTCATAGCTCAGCTTCAGCCGCTCATAGATACCGGCCGCGTGATCATTCGGCTCGGCTGCGTGATCATCCAGCATCCCGCCGTGATCATTTAACCAGACTTCGCGCTCATAGCCGCTCCGCAGTTGCGCTTTCGCTGGTGTTAGGATGTAAGTTATGTTGCTTTTTTGCAGTGTATAGATTTAATTCGTATAGATTTCGTAACTCGACTTTGTAAACGCATTGGTTACAAGAATTTTAGCCTTTGCAGGATATTAATTATTGCATGAAATACCTAACCTATCATAATCATTCTAATATTATGCTCATACTGCCTACGCACACACAAAGTATTGAAAAACCAGCCAGTGTACCGGAGTGGAAGGCAACCTAAGTACGCCGCGTCCTGCGGCAACGGTTGCATGACTCACTTCGTGTGAGCCCGCGACTAAAAACACTCCGGGAGGATCAGCCCGATAGGATGAGACAACTAAAGGGAGCAAAGCGACCAGTTGGCTCACCGAGGGCCCTCCCGAAAGCGTCCGCCTGAAGCGCAGGGGAACGGTCTCCCGCCACTTACCCCTCTTTCACGCCGAAATAAGTAGCGTAACACGTACGATAACTATATTCTATCACCACAACGTTCGCCTTTATTGGCATTCCATACAATATAAAAATCAAAAAAACCAAAACATTGCAGTAAAACCGATGATTTTTTTATCTAACAATGGTAGAATAAGCGATAAGTAAAAATTAGAAATGAGGGTGCGCAGTGAAAATTGCAATTTCTTCGGACCATGGAGGCAACAACCTCCGTCACGAAATCATCAACCTGCTGACTGAAATGAACATTGAGTACACCGACTACGGCCCGGACTCCGACGCTTCCGTCGACTATCCCGACTACGCCGTCCCGGTAGCAAACGCCGTCGCAGCAGGCGAAGCAGACCGCGGAATTCTAATCTGCGGCACAGGCATCGGTATGTCGATCGCCGCCAATAAAGTCAAAGGCATCCGCTGCGCGCTCGTTCACGACACATTCAGCGCAAAAGCAACACGAGAGCACAATGACTCCAATGTTCTTGCGATGGGTGAACGCGTCATCGGCCCCGGTCTTGCACGTGAAATCGTCAGTACATGGCTTGGAACGGAATTCGAAGGCGGCCGTCATGAGCGCCGTATAGATAAAATGATGGATCTCGAAAAGCAATAAAGAAAGCAGGTGAACGATGTGGATGCCATTCAATTATGGAAACTGCAGCTGGAACAGGCACTGACGGAGTTTGCGGAACAGGCGCCGCTTGCAGCCGATACGATTTTTATCGTCGGCTGCTCCACGTCTGAAGTGGCGGGTTCGCGCATCGGGACGAACGGCGCGCTGGAAATCGGCGAAGCACTGTTTGAACCGCTGCAGACATTCGCTGATAAACATCAGATTCATTTAGCATTTCAAGGCTGCGAGCACATCAACCGCGCAGTAACGCTGGAACGCAAGACAGCCAGGCAATTTAATTTAGAGCCTGTATCGGTCGTGCCGGTTGTGAAAGCGGGAGGCTCGATGTCCGCCTATGTATATCAGCAATTTAGCGATCCGGTAGTAGTGGAGGCCGTTCAGGCGAATGCCGGAATCGATATTGGACAGACCTTGATCGGCATGCAATTAAAGCCGGTAGTCGTGCCAATCCGCACTTCTATAAAGCAAGTCGGCGAAGCAAATATCACATTAGCGACCACTCGTCCAAAATTGATTGGCGGAAGCCGTGCGCAGTACGAATGAAACGTGTACAATAAACAAAGATAGAAATTATCAGAAAAAAGGGGATAGTAACCAATGGACTTAAGCAATGTACAGCGTGATGACGCAGCAATTTTTGAAGCAATCATGGCAGAAAAGAACCGCCAGAATTCCAACATCGAATTAATCGCATCAGAAAACTTTGTAACGGAAGCAGTAATGGAAGCTCAAGGATCGTATTTGACGAATAAATATGCTGAAGGCTATCCGGGTCGCCGTTACTACGGTGGCTGCGAACATGTTGACGTTGTGGAAAATATTGCACGCGACCGAGTAAAAGAATTATTTGGTGCAGCGTATGCCAACGTTCAGCCTCACTCCGGTGCACAAGCGAATATGGCAGTCTACTTCACAGCACTCGAGCCGGGCGATACAGTTCTCGGTATGAATCTATCCCACGGCGGTCACTTGACGCACGGATCTCCGGTCAACTTCTCCGGAATTTTGTATAATTTTGTCGAGTACGGTGTCACAAAAGACGAAGAGGTCATTGATTATGAAGATGTCCGTCAAAAAGCGCTCGAACATAAACCGAAAATGATCGTAGCCGGTGCAAGTGCATATCCGCGCGAAATCGACTTCGCGAAATTCCGTGAAATCGCGGATGAAGTCGGTGCATATTTGATGGTGGATATGGCGCACATCGCAGGCTTAGTTGCGACAGGCGAGCACCCGAATCCAGTGCCGCACGCACATTTCGTGACATCAACTACACATAAAACATTGCGCGGACCACGCGGCGGAATCATTTTATTGAATGAAGAAACTGCTGAAGAATTCGGCCGTAAAATTGATAAAACAGTATTCCCGGGTGTCCAGGGCGGTCCATTGATGCATGTAATCGCAGCAAAAGCGGTGGCATTCAAAGAAGCTTTGGAGCCTGAGTTCAAAACGTATGCACAGCAAGTGAAGAAAAATGCAAAAGCACTGGCTGCCAAACTGAATGAAGAAGGAATTGATGTGGTTTCTGGCGGTACAGATAACCATATCGTCCTAGTAAAACTTCAGTCACTCGGCCTGACTGGTAAAACGGCAGAACATGTTCTGGATGAAATCGGTATTACCGTAAACAAAAATACCGTACCTTTCGATCAGGAAGGACCATTTGTCACTTCCGGTATCCGTATCGGTACACCGGCTGTTACAACACGCGGTTTCAAAGAAGACGATATGAAGGAAGTCGGCCGCATTATCGCGGAACTTTTGAAAAACCATGAAGATAAAAATGCAAAAGAAGAAGCGTGTAAAGCAGTAACAGCTTTGACAGATCAGCATCCTCTTTATTCATAATTCAGCAAGCGTCCGGCCAATGTGCCGGGCGCTTTTTCTAGAGAGGAAGACTGTCTATGAGCACGGCGCTGCAGTTTATGATCACTTGGCCGCTGTGTATGATCAGTCGGCGGAAAGGTATGATCACCGACAGGGATATATGATCACCTGCAGGTTCTGCATGAGCGCGGCTGAATGATGTATGATCATACGCGGTGTTCATTCGCCGGGCGGCAATAATCTGAATCTAAAAACAAAGGACTTCCCTCCGCCTGCCGCGCGATTTCTGTTATAATGTACAAGATATTCCGAAAAGGAGCGATACTAATGGCAAAAGTACACGTATTTGATCATCCATTAATTCAGCACAAACTGACGTATATAAGAAAGTCTGACACGGGAACGAAAGAATTCCGCGAACTTGTGAATGAACTGGCCACACTGATGGCTTTTGAAATCACAAGAGACCTGCCGACAAAAGAAATTACGATTCAAACACCGGTCTGCGAAGCGAAATCCCGCATACTAGAAGGTAAAAAACTGGGTATCGTCCCAATCCTGCGCGCAGGAATCGGCATGGTGGACGGCATTATTAAATTAATTCCCGCGGCAAAAGTGGGGCATGTGGGATTATTCCGCGATCCGGAAACGCTGAAACCGGTTGAATACTATGTGAAATTGCCTTCTGACGTAGCCGAACGCGAATTCATCGTAGTAGATCCGATGCTTGCAACAGGCGGAACTGCAGTCGAAGCCATCAATTCAATGAAAAAGCGCGGAGCAGTCAACATCAAATTCATGTGTCTGGTTGCTGCACCTGAAGGCGTCGAAGTATTGACGGAAGCGCATCCTGATGTTGATGTGTATATTGCAGCGTTAGATGAAAAGTTGAACGAACACGGGTATATCGTGCCTGGCCTCGGTGACGCAGGTGACCGTTTATTCGGCACGAAATAATGGAGGGACCATTCATTGACTAAAAAGTGGAAAGTGATGACGATTTTCGGGACAAGACCGGAAGCCATTAAAATGGCGCCGCTTGTGCTTGAACTCGAAAAGCATCCAGAGCAAATCGAATCGATCGTGACCGTTACAGCGCAGCACCGCGAAATGCTCGATCAGGTGCTCGAAACGTTCAAGATCAAACCTGATTTTGATTTGAATATCATGAAGGAACGACAGACGCTGATCGATGTGGCAACACGCGGTTTAGAAGGTCTCGATAAAATCATGAAAGAAGCGAGGCCTGACATCGTGCTCGTACACGGCGACACGGCGACAACTTTCATTGGCAGTCTTGCCGCATTTTACAATCAAATCGCTGTCGGTCATGTCGAAGCGGGATTGCGTACGTGGAATAAATATTCACCGTATCCCGAAGAGATGAACCGCCAGCTGACAGGCGTTATCGCGGATCTGCATTTTTCGCCGACTGAAAAATCAGCACAGAATCTGCTGAATGAAGGAAAAAATGAAGAAAGTATTTTCATTACAGGAAATACGGCGATCGATGCGCTGCAAACAACCGTGGATCCGGACTATTACCATCCGATGTTCGATCAATTGGGAAACGACCGCCTGATTTTGCTGACAGCACACCGCCGCGAAAACCTTGGTGAGCCGATGCGCAATATGTTCCGCGCGATCAACCGACTGCTCGATAAGTATGATGACATCCAGGTGATTTACCCTGTGCATATGAATCCGGCCGTGCGTGAAGTGGCGGATGAATTGCTCGGCAACAATGACCGCGTTCATTTAATCGAGCCGCTGGAAGTTCTGGATTTCCACAACTTCGCAGCGCGTTCGCATATTATCCTTACAGACTCTGGCGGCGTCCAAGAAGAAGCACCATCTTTAGGGAAACCCGTTATTGTCCTGCGAGACACGACCGAGCGCCCGGAAGGTATCGAAGCTGGAACACTGCGGCTAGCGGGAACAGATGAGGACACGATCTTCAACCTGACCGACACGCTGCTGTCCGATGATGATGAATACGAAAGAATGTCCAAAGCCCATAATCCATACGGCGACGGACACGCTTCCGAACGCATCGTCGAGTCATTATTGAAATACTTATCTTCTATATAAGAAGCAAACAGCAGACTGCAGTGTAAAGCAGTCTGCTGTTTTGATTTAGTTAGATAAAAGGATGACTTTGTGTGGTGGTTGGGATTTTCGCTACAGACAGGGTGCTTTCCGGAGGGCCCTCGGTGAGCCAACTAGTCGCTTCGCTCCCTTTAGTTGTCTCATCCTATCGGGCTGATCCTCCCGGAGTCACCCTGTCTTCCGCTTCAATCCTACCTTGTTTGTATAAATAGCGGGTAAGTTCCTTATACTATTCTAAAATCTAAGAAGTATGCAGGGTCACATAGTATATAAAATTGCATGTCACCTTAACTAATTTATAGCGAGTGATTTAGACTCATTATGAACACTGAACTTATTTCAAAGAATAATAATCAATCAGCTTGTTAAATTAAATGGTCAACACTTAGTATTTCATTATACAAATTAGGGATTGGAGCGTCGGGTGGCGACTCCGGGAGGATCAGCCCGACAGGTGAGACAACTTGAGGGAGCGCAGCGAGAGAAGGTGGCATAAGGAACCCTGTATTGCCTTAATTTCTGCAAAGAGCGCAGAAATACGGCAAAGCGAACCCTTCGCTGTTCGCTTGGCTCACCGCGGGCCCTCCGGAAAGCGTCCCCGGTTGGAGCAAGAGCCGTAACGAAGAACGGCTTTTGCGAGCAAAAGCGAAGCGTTGGGAGCACGTCTTTGTTCTAAATCCCGAACTGCATATTATATCAACATACCAATTGCGATTCGTATCTGTCGATTATCTGAAAAATCGCCAAAAACACACCGGGGTAAACGTCAAAAAAATACAACCCCAAAAGGACAAAACAAATATGTCGAATGTTTGACAATGAGAACACATTGTGAATAAATTCCCTTGAATCAATTGACATAAAAAACCCCCTATTGTATGCTAGCAAAGGGTAAGATTGATAAGAGACACATACATATCTTGAGTACAGAAATGATGTTTTCACGCTTTCAATTCTTACTGATATGAACGCCTGTTAGCCTCTTTGTCTGCTTTACACAAAGCAACGCTACCTGGTGAACAATAAAAGGCGCTTCACTTACAATTTCGAGATTCCAATGCAAGGAATCTATGTCGGTCAAAATGATGTAAGCGACAAAGTCTCATTTTTTTCGACACTCGTCGAAAAATCTGCTCAACTCTTCAACAACGCTGCTGGAATCCAAATACGAAATAGGAGAATCACCGACAATGCAAAGTATGCAGGAAATTTTCACAAGGCAGAAGAAGAGCTTCTTTTTTTTGCTTGCATTGTTTGGACTCGGCTGGTTCTTTTTGGACTACCGGACAATCTTCGCGGGACTCATCTTAGGTTCACTTTTCGGCATGTACAACTTTTGGATTTTAGTTCGACGGATGGAACGGTTTGACCGGGCCATTACGGAGGAAAAGCGTGCGAAGTCATTAGGCATGGGCTTACGTTTTGCATCGGGTGTAGCGGCGGCAGCCATTGCACTGTCTCTGCCGGAAGAGTTCAATCTGATCAGCACAGTAATCGGGTTAATGGTGCCTTATGTATTGCTGTTCACTGATCGACTGCTGTTCTATAGAGAGCATTAACACTTTACTAGCAAGGGGAGGTGAACAAAAACGTGAATCATGAAAATCCACATTTTGTTTTATTCGGAATCGGGTTCAACCCTTCGAATATATTGATGTTGTTTGTGACGTGTCTGATCGTCTTCCTGATTGCAGTTGCATCCACTCGCCGGCTTCAAATGAAACCAACGGGCATGCAGAACTTCATGGAATGGATTATGGACTTCGTCAAAGGCATCATTAAAAATAACATGGACTGGAAAACGGGAGGCCGCTTCCACGTGCTCGGAATTACCTTGATTATGTTTGTCTTCGTGGCAAATATGCTCGGACTTCCATTCTCAATCAGTTGGGATCACGAACTTTGGTGGAAATCACCGACAGCCGATCCAGTTATCACGTTAACCCTCGCTTCTACAGTTGTGGCGTTAACGCATTTCTATGGTATTAAACAACTTGGACTTGGAGGTTATTTCAAACAATACTTCCAGCCGATACCTTTCTTGGCACCTCTGAAAGTTATTGAGGAATTCGCAAATACGCTGACACTCGGTCTTCGTCTTTACGGAAACATTTTCGCAGGTGAAATCTTAATCGGTTTGCTTGCAACACTTGGTGCATCCAGCGTCTTCGGCTTAGTCGGAGCTGTGATCCCAGCACTCGCTTGGCTAGGTTTCTCCGTGTTCATCGGGGCGATCCAAGCATTTATCTTTGTTATGTTAACGATGGTCTATATGGCTCACAAAGTCAGCACAGACCACTAAACATAGAAATACCCTATTTTAGGGAAACCAAAACTACACAAATATTAGGAGGAAATACACTATGGGTTTATTAGCAGCAGCACTAGCAGTTGGTCTAGGTGCACTTGGCGCAGGTATCGGTAACGGTTTGATCGTTTCTAAGACAGTTGAAGGGATCGCTCGTCAGCCAGAGGCACGCGGCGTTCTACAAACAACTATGTTCATCGGTGTTGCATTGGTTGAGGCACTTCCAATCATCGCAACTGTTATTGCGTTTATCGTAATGAACAAATAATTTTGCAACATATGGCGAAGCACGTAGTATGGGTCTTCGCCATTGCTTTATGTGGAACAACATATGAATAACCTGAACATAGAATACTTCTGCCAAACACGCGGAAGACAGAAACGAAAGAGTCATGAGCTCTTGAAGGGAGTGAAACAATCGTGTTGGATACCTTCGTCCTCTTATCAGCAAACGCTGACGCAGGATTTTTAGCTAGTTTGAACCAGCGACTCAACTTAGGTGACATCATCGTCACTGTCGTATTTTTCACGATTCTCATGGTACTTCTAAAGAAGTTTGCATGGGGTCCGTTAATGGGTGTAATGGATCAACGGGCGCAATTAATCGCCACGGAGATCGAACAAGCCGAAAAAAGCCGTCAAGAATCTGCAAAGCTTCTTGAAGAGCAGCGCGCTTTGCTAAAAGAAGCACGCGACAACGCACAAGCTATCGTCGAAAACGCAAAGAAATCGGGTGACACTCAACGTGAAGAGCTGATTACGGCTGCACGCGCTGAAGTAAACCGGATGAAAGAAGCAGCAACTCTCGAAATCGCAACAGAAAAAGAGAAAGCTGTGGCAGCGGTTCGCGAAGAATTCGTATCTCTATCTATCTTGGCTGCGTCTAAAGTTCTTGGAAAAGAAATTTCTGAGGAAGATAACCGCGCATTGATCGAAGAAACGATTGTGAAGGCAGGGGAAGGACAATGAGCCAATCGGTAGTCGCAAGACGCTATGCCGTTGCATTGTTTGAAGCTGCGCAAGAAAAGCAACAGGCTCTGGCTGTGCAAACAGACTTGAAAGAGCTTCATAAAGTATTTAAAGAGGAAAAAGGATTAAGTGAGATGCTAAGCACTCCTAAATTCTCTATCCAAAAGAAAAAAGAATTAATTGGGCAATTTTTCAACGGTGCGAATCCGCTTGTATTGAACACACTATATGTGCTGGTCGATGCAGGACGTATTGGAGAAGCAGTGAACGTGATCGAAGACTACCAGGAAATTGCGAATGCAGCTTCCGGAGTTGCCGAAGCGAAAGTATACTCTACTCGTCCGTTAACAGTTGAAGAAAGCAATGCCATCTCTACTGCCTTTGCGCACAAAGTAGGGAAGCAGGCACTGCATATCGAAAACTTAATTGACCCAAGCCTAATCGGAGGCATCCGCCTTCAAATCGGCAACCAGATTATCGACAGCAGCATTAGTGCTAAATTAGCGCGTCTTGAGCGTCAATTAATCAATTAATTTGAATTAAGAGGGGTGACATACATGGGCATCAAAGCTGAGGAAATTAGCGGTCTGATTAAACAGCAGATCGAAAATTATCAGTCTGAAATGGAAGTAAGTGAAGTAGGTACTGTAATCCGTGTAGGTGACGGTATCGCACTTGCTCATGGCCTCGACAATGTCATGGCGGGGGAACTTCTTGAGTTCTCTACCGGTGTAATGGGTCTGGCACAAAACTTGGAAGCGAACAACGTAGGTATCGTTATCCTAGGACCATACACAGACATTAAAGAAGGCGATGAAGTTCGTCGTACAGGTCGTATTATGGAAGTACCAGTCGGAGAAGAATTGATCGGCCGTGTCGTCAATTCACTTGGACAGCCAGTTGACGGATTAGGTCCGATCAACACAACAAAAACACGCCCTATCGAAAGCCCTGCACAAGGGGTTATGGCGCGTAAATCAGTTCACGAACCACTGCAAACAGGAATCAAAGCGATTGACGCTCTAGTTCCAATCGGCCGTGGACAGCGTGAATTAATCATCGGTGACCGTCAAACAGGTAAAACTACTGTTGCGATTGATGCGATCCTAAACCAGGCAGACCAGAACATGATCTGTATCTATGTAGCAATTGGACAAAAAGAATCCACTGTTCGTGGAGTTGTTGAAACTCTTCGCCGCAATGGTGCTCTTGATTACACAATTGTTGTTACAGCATCTGCTTCAAGCCCGTCTCCAATGCTTTACCTTGCACCATACACAGGTATTTCAATGGCAGAAGAATTCATGTTCGACGGCAAGCACGTACTAATTGTTTATGATGATCTATCAAAACAAGCTGCAGCTTACCGTGAACTTTCCCTTCTACTTCGTCGTCCTCCGGGCCGTGAAGCATATCCAGGGGATGTCTTCTACTTGCACAGCCGTTTACTTGAACGTGCTGCAAAATTGAATGACTCATTAGGAGCAGGTTCTATTACTGCACTTCCATTCGTTGAAACACAGGCTGGAGATATCTCCGCTTATATTCCGACGAACGTAATCTCTATCACAGACGGACAGATCTTCCTTCAGTCCGACCTATTCTTCTCAGGCGTACGTCCTGCTATCAACGCAGGTCTATCCGTTTCCCGAGTTGGTGGATCGGCGCAAATTAAAGCGATGAAGAAGGTTGCAGGTACACTTCGTTTGGACCTTGCAGCATTCCGTGAACTAGAGGCATTCTCACAATTCGGTTCATCTCTTGATCCGTCTACAAGAGCGAAACTTGACCGCGGTCAGCGTACAGTTGAACTTTTGAAGCAGGACTTGAATAAACCGTTGAAAGTCGAATACCAGGTTGTCAGCCTTTATGCACTGACACGTGGATATCTCGACAGTATTCCAGTAAAAGACGTATTGCGTTTTGAAGCTGAAATCACTAGCTGGTTAGAATCAAACCACACGGAAGTTTATGATCATATCCGTACAACAAAAGATCTTCCAGCGGATGACGTAATGAGCGCAGCGTTCAACGACTTCAAGAAAAACTTCGTAACTTCAGAAGCGTAAATCAACGCAGTATTCTTGAATTGATCTTAAAATAAAGGTGGTGAATAGCCAGTGGCGTCCTTACGCGAGATAGAAAGCCGTATTGCTTCAACGAAAAAGACGAGCCAGATCACGAAAGCGATGCAAATGGTCTCTGCCTCTAAACTGAACCGTGCTGAGATTAACGCGAAGAAATTCGTGCCTTACATGGATAAAGTTGAAGAAGTGGTCAGTGCCATAGCAGCCGTAACGAAAGATTCAGGACATCCATTGCTTACTGCACGTCCCGTCAAGAAAACTGCGTACATCGTAGTCACTTCCGACCGTGGACTCGTAGGCGGATATAACGCGCATATTTTCCGTGCAGTCAGCCGTGCAATTGAACAGCGCCATAAGTCGAAAGATGAAGTGGTCATTATCCCAATCGGCCGTAAAGGCTTTGAATACTTCAGTCGTCTGGAATACCGGATTGAAGAAAGCTTAATCGGACTTTCAGATCACCCTCGTTTTGAAGAAGTAAAAGATATCGCGAATCGGGCTGTTGGCATGTTCACAGAAGGCGTTTACGATGAAGTGTACTTGTATTACAACCACTTCATCTCCGCCATCTCTAACGAAGCAACTGAACGTAAATTGCTTCCGCTCACAGATATTTCATCCGTATCAGCATCTTCATCATATGAGTTCGAGCCTTCTGCGGAAGCGATTCTCGAAACACTTCTCCCTCAATATACGGAGAGTCTCATATATGGAGCAGTGTTGGATGGAAAGGCGAGCGAACATGCTTCCAGTATGACAGCGATGAAGACGGCGACAGACAATGCGTCTGAACTAATCGATTCGTTAACATTACAATTTAACCGTGCACGTCAAGCAGCGATCACTCAAGAAATTACTGAAATCGTAGCCGGCGTAGCAGCACTCGAATAAATCATTTGAAGGTAAGTAAGACAGGAGGGAAAAGCATGAGTAATGGACATATTCTTCAGGTTATGGGTCCGGTTGTAGACGTTAAGTTCGAAGGCGGACAGCTTCCTGCGATCTATAACGCATTGAAGGTTAATATCGACCGCGCGAATGGCGTAGTTGAAGTGTTGACTCTTGAGGTGGCACTTCACCTTGGAGACGATGCGGTTCGTACGATTGCGATGTCCTCGACAGATGGTCTGAAACGCGGTACGCCCGTAGTAGATACAGGTGCACCTATTTCTGTTCCAGTCGGTGACATTACACTCGGACGTGTATTTAACGTACTAGGCGAGGAGATCGACCTAGCTGAACCAGTTCCGGCTGATTCACAACGTGACCCGATTCACCGTTCAGCACCAACGTTTGAATTCCTTTCCACAGAAGTTGAAATTCTGGAAACTGGAATCAAAGTAGTTGACTTGCTTGCACCATACATCAAGGGTGGTAAAATCGGCCTCTTCGGTGGTGCCGGTGTAGGTAAAACAGTTCTGATTCAGGAATTGATCAACAACATTGCTCAAGAGCACGGCGGTATTTCGGTATTCGCTGGTGTTGGTGAGCGTACGCGTGAAGGAAATGACTTGTTCTTTGAAATGACGGACTCTGGCGTTATCAAGAAAACGGCAATGGTCTTCGGTCAAATGAACGAGCCGCCTGGCGCACGTATGCGTGTTGCACTTTCCGGATTGACAATGGCTGAGCACTTCCGTGATGAGCAGGGACAAGACGTTCTATTGTTCATCGATAATATTTTCCGCTTTACACAAGCAGGTTCTGAAGTTTCTGCACTTCTTGGACGTATGCCGTCTGCGGTTGGTTACCAGCCGACATTGGCTACAGAAATGGGTCAGTTACAAGAACGAATCACTTCTACAAATAAAGGTTCCGTTACATCGATCCAAGCGATCTATGTACCAGCGGATGACTATACGGATCCAGCACCGGCAACAACGTTTGCTCACTTGGATGCGACAACGAACTTGGAGCGTAAGCTTTCTGAGATGGGTATCTACCCAGCAGTAGATCCGCTTGCTTCTTCTTCACGCGCATTAAGTGCTGAAATTGTCGGACCTGAACACTACCGTGTAGCACGTGAAGTACAGACTACGCTTCAGCGATACCGTGAATTGCAGGATATCATCGCGATTCTGGGTATGGATGAGTTGGATGAAGATGACAAGCAGATTGTTGACCGTGCTCGCCGTATTCAGTTCTTCTTATCACAGAACTTCCACGTAGCTGAACAGTTTACAGGACAAAAAGGTTCTTATGTTCCAGTTGCTGAAACGATTAAAGGCTTCGCTGAAATTCTGGAAGGTAAGTACGACCACCTTCCTGAAGATGCATTCCGTTTAGTCGGACGCATTGAAGAAGTTATCGAAAAAGCAAAAGGCATGGGTGTCGAAGTCTAAGAATAGGGACCAGGAGGGAAAAAAATGAGTAAAATCAAAGTGAATATCGTCACTCCCGACGGCCCTGTTTGTGAAATGGATGCGAACATGGTGATTGCAGTTACTGAAGCTGGTGAGATCGGGGTACTTCCCGGCCACATCGCAATGGTAGCACCGCTTCAAATTGGAGCACTTCGCCTGAAAACAGACGGCAAGACAGAAACTGTCGCAGTCCACGGAGGTTTCATCGAGGTTCGTCCTGAAGTGGTTACTGTATTGGCGCAAAGTGCTGAAATGGCTGAGTCCATTGACATTGCACGCGCAAAGAAAGCAGCAGAGAAAGCAGAATCCGACCTGAAAACAAAAACCGACAGTCTGGACCTGCGTTTAGCTGAGCTTGATTTGAAACGTGCCATTAACCGTATGCAAGTGTATGAGCAGCGTGTATAAATAGCAGTATGAGGGCGGACAGACTTTGTTTCTGTTCGCCCGTTTTTAGTATCTCGGCATCGCAGGCAGCCGGCGAATCGGTCTGAAACTGCACAAGCGCGCCAAAAGTGCACGGGAACGCGCGAAAAACGTCCTCGAACGAACCAAAACAGACGCCGCGCGCACCAAAGTGAGATTCAGCCGAACCAAAGTCTGTATCAAACGCACCAAAAGAGGACTGAAGCGCACCAAAACGCACAAATTTCTTGAAAGGAGCCTGGAAAATGAGTTCACTCGGCAGTAATCCATTGCTCGCGATCGTATCGCATATTTTTTTCATTGGGATTAGTTTTTATGCATTGCAGGCGATCTTAACTCAGGCAATCATCCGTAAAAACCGCGTCTTCCAAACACAGCTTTTGTTTATTTTGCTAAGTATTGCAATTGGTTCGACCGTATCAAATTTCTTTTTAGACATATCCTATTGGTCAGGAAGATGGGCGACCTGGTTTTGACTTCCTTCAGCTGAAGTGCTCTGGGATTGCAGCCGGAGTTCAAACTCCGGCTGAAAGAAGTTAAAACCTTAAGTGTTTTGGTTATGTAAATGGGTTGTGGATGGGATACCGTTGATCTGTGCAAATCCCCACTGCAAACCAATTGCTTCTAACTCTTAACATGCCACACAATATACAAACTGCACGCCAGGCGTAAATTAATTTGTCGAAAAGTGTGTACAGTCTTTTAAACTAGGGTATTACGATAAATATGTCCAATATTACATCGCTTGTAATATACACATTGTGTCAAAAAGCCACATATACTAGGTTACGTATGAAATACTCAAAAACTGCGCCTGAAGTTACTTGTCTAGTAAAGTTTTACGGGGTACAATAGAATGTGTTTTATGTGTGAATTTACTGAATGGATATGTGATGAATATAACAACAGAAATGTTTATTGATGATAATAAGATGTGGGCGAAGGATAAACTTGACTCGGAGGGGCTAGTGGTGGAAAAAATTATTATTAACGGCGGACGGACTTTACAAGGGAACGTGCGTGTAGAAGGTGCGAAGAATGCGGTACTGCCGATCTTAGCAGCTGCTTTATTGGCATCTGAAGGGGTAAACGTGATTCGTGATGTGCCAAACTTGTCTGATGTTCGGACAATCAATGAGGTACTTAAAAGCTTGAACGCGAAAATTACGCATAACCCGGAGAACAATGAAGTGATCATCGACTCTCAAGGAAAACTGGCGGATGAAGCGCAATTTGAGTTTGTACGTAAAATGAGAGCATCCATCTTAGTAATGGGGCCTTTATTGGCGCGTAACGGATTTGCCCGAGTTGCATTGCCTGGCGGCTGTGCGATTGGTTCAAGACCGATTGACCAGCACTTAAAAGGTTTCGAAGCGATGGGGGCTGAAATCACTTTTGGACATGGTCATGTAGAAGCAAAAGTTGACGGACGTTTGAAGGGCGCAAAGATTTACTTGGATTTCCCAAGCGTCGGCGCGACGGAAAATATCATGACGGCTGCTGCATTGGCTGAAGGTACCACTGTGATCGAGAACGCTGCAAAAGAACCGGAGATCGTGGACTTGGCGAACTTCATTAATGAAATGGGCGGTAAAGTAGTCGGCGCCGGTACAGACAATATCCGTATCGAAGGTGTCTCTACACTTTATGCTTCTGTCCACCACATTATTCCGGACCGTATTGAAGCAGGAACATTCATGGTGGCAGCCGCGATCACTGGTGGAGATATCGTCATTGAAAACGCAGTGCCTGAACACTCCACTGCTTTGATTTCCAAGATGACGGAAATGGGCGTAGTGGTAACGGAATTGGATGAAGGAGTTCGAGTTACAGCGAAACATCCATTAAAGGCAGTCGATTTGAAGACGATGCCGCATCCAGGATTCCCTACTGATATGCAGTCACAAATGATGGCATTGATGCTGACGGCAACAGGTACAGGTGTATTGACGGAAACCGTATTTGAAAACCGCTTCATGCATGTGGAGGAATTCCGCCGTATGAATGCTGACGTAAAGATTGAAGGACGCTCTGTAATCGTATCAGGACCATCCAAGATTCAGGGAGCTGAAGTCGCAGCAACTGATTTACGTGCCGCTGCATCATTAATCTTAGCCGGCCTCGTTGCAGAAGGGGTCACTCGTGTTACTGAACTCATTCATCTAGACCGCGGCTATGTTGACTTCGACAAAAAGCTCAAAGCACTGGGTGCCGATATTACACGCGTCTCATCTGAACAGGAAGTTACCGAAGCAACACAACTCGTATAATCGATCAAAACCATGGACATTCATTGTTCGTGGTTTTTTTGTTTGCAGCAGCTGACGGGTGGTATGTATTGCCTGCAATTCGTCTTGAGTTTCCCGAAAGCGTGTACGAGTTCCCCGCAAAGTGTATTGAGTTTTCCGGAAGTGTGCGAGCCCTCCGTAAAGTCGCTTGAGCTCCCCGAAAGCGTGTGCGAGTTCCCCGCAAATTGTCTTGAGTTCTCCGGAAGTGTGCGAGTTCTCCGTAAAGTCGCCTGAGTTCCCCGAAAGTGTGTGCGAGTCCCCCGCAAAGTGTTGAGTTCTCCGAAAGTGTGCGAGTCCTCCGTAAAGTCGCTGGAGTTCCCCGAAAGTGTGTGCGAGTCCCCCGCAAAGTGTCTTGAGTTCTCCCGAAGTGTGCGAGTCCTCCGCAAAGTCGCTGGAGTTTCCCGAAAGCGTGTACGAGTTCCCCGCAAATTGTCTTGAGTTCTCCGGAAGTGTGCGAGTCCTCCGCAAAGTCGCTTGAGCTTCCCGAAAGCGTGTGCGAGTTCCCCGCAAATTGTCTTGAGTTCTCCGGAAGTGTGCGAGTCCTCCGCAAAGTCGCTTGAGCTCTCCGAAAGCGTGTGCGAGTCTCCCGCAAAGTGTCTTGAGTTCCCCGAAAGTGTGTGCGAGTCTCCCGCAAATTGTCTTGAGTTCTCCGGAAGTGTGCGAGTTCTCCGTAAAGTCGCTGGAGTTCCCCGAAAGCGCCCGCGAGTCCCCCGCAATGCAGCCTGAGTTCCCCTTCCATAACGCAATCCCTTCCACTAAAATCCTTCTTCATAAACTTCCACTTCGCTGCATATAGTCCAGTATGTACAAAAAACTACTCCTTTTATTCATCATTCTAACTTTATTTTTTATTCCGATCCTGCTAAAACAAGCGCCAGAGCTGAAGCTGGCAGAACAGCGAAAGGAGAAGACGTGCGAGATTATGATTACGGTCACCGGGGTGGACGAGCCGCTTTCATTGGAAGAGTATGTGGTGGGAGTTGTCGCTGGTGAGATGCCGGCTGATTTCCATGAGGAAGCGCTGAAGGCCCAGGTGATTGCCGCGCGTACCTATGCGGCGCGCAATACGGATAAAGGAAAGAAGCCGATTGCGAAGGATGTGTCGGCGCAAGTGTACCGGACAGAAGCTGAGCGCAAGGAACGCTGGGGGAAGTCGTTTAAGCAGAATGAGAAAAAGATCCGGGCAGCTGCCGAATCGACGAGGGGGGACATTGTTGTTCACGGCGAGGAAATCATCTCCGCGATGTTCTTCTCTACATCTAACGGCCAGACGGAAGCTGCGCAGAACTTCAGCGGCAATCCTGTAGAGTACTTGCAAAGCGTAGAGAGTCCGGGGGAGGAGGACGTGGCGCCTGAAGTCGAGCGTAAATTGCAGATGACGCTGACGGAATGGAACCGCAAGCTTCAATTGAACTGGGATGCCAATGAATTCCGGGAGCTGCAGCTCGTGAGGAATCCAACAGGCCGGGTTCAGAAAATTATGTCCGGCCAGTATGAAGCGAGCGGGCGGCAGATCCGGGAGAAACTTAATTTGGCGTCGACGGATTTCAATATTGCCTATGACGTGAATAATCAAATTGTTCATATTACAACGCTTGGCTACGGGCATGGCGTCGGGATGAGCCAGTACGGTGCGGAAGCATTTGCGCAGAAGGGCTGGACCGCGGAACAGATAATTTCCCACTATTATACAGGGACACGCATACAAAAAATAAATTTATCAGGAGACGAATGTTTAAAATCCCCGTAACTTGCAAAGAATGCAAGTGAGGTGATGACAATGAGAGAAGAAAAACCAAAGATCCCTTCTCAGGATAGCAAAAAAGCAAAAAACGGCTGGTTCTGGCCTGCCATTTATACGGGAGTCGCGCTTTTATTTGTCGGCATGGTATGGGGATACTCCGCTATGACAGGCAAAGATGAAGTGGCAACATCCGATGTGGCGAAGATCGATCAGCCGAATAAAGATGTCACGGTGGAAACGAACGCGGACAAAGAAACACTGAAGTATCCATTCCATGAAGACCAGCTGGACCAAGTCGCTATTTTACAAGAGTTTTATGATCCTTCAGCAGATGAAGCTACACGCGAAAAAGCATTGCTCGTTTTTAAACAGACGTATGTCACAAGCAATGGCCTGGCCATTTCAATGGACGGACAGCCGTTCGAAGCAGTTGCAGCCATGAGCGGAACGGTTGAAGAAGTCATTGTGGATTCGTTCAAAGGCACGGAAGTCAAGATCAAGCACGCAGACGGCATGACGACAGTCTACGGTTCATTGACAGGCGTTCTCGTCAAAGAGGGCGATGAAGTCCAGCAAGGACAAGTACTCGCAGTGACAACGCAGAATGAATGGAATCCGGAAGCGGGCGTTCATTTGCAATTCGAGGTCCATCAAGAAGGCAAAGCAGTCAATCCGCACAGCTACCTAGCATTTTAATACTGAATTTCCTGAGCCATTCCAGCCCCCCCGGAATGGCTTTTTCATATGTTCGGAAGAGAACGCATACAATACAGTACCTAAAGGAGTGAAGAGTGAAGAGAGAAAGGAAGAGGGCGTGCACGAGCAAATTAGAAGGCGTTGCGTACGTCTCGGAAAGCTGCTGATCGAAACGAAACTGACCGTGCGCGCGCTGGCCAGTGCCACCGGCTACTCAAAAAGCACGGTGCATAAAGATTTGACCGAGCGGCTGCCGAACGTCGATCCGGGACTGTCGGAGCAAGTCGCAGAAATCCTTGCTTACCATAAATCAATCCGCCACCTGCGCGGAGGAGAGGCGACCCGTCAAAAATGGAAAAATGAAATCCCCGCGCAGAAGGCGGATGCCAAGTGAAGAGTCCCATTACTTGTAATCTATTCGCCGGCTTGATACAATACAGACAAGTTAATATTTCTGGTTTGAGTTATTGAGAGACCTCAAAGAGTGATTGTCGAGTGCAATCGTTCTTTTGAGGTCTCTTTTTTATCTGTATACAGATAAAAAAGCCTCCGGCGGATGTCATGGATTTTGAATCGTGCAAGCACGATTCAAAATCCAGACGCAATCACTCCGAGGCGTGATTGATTAAAAGAATATATTAAAAGGAGAGAGCAGCATGACTACATTTTCAGCAATGAAGCGCGAAGAAATAATGGATCGGTTGGATTCAGAGTTATTTGACGTAGTGGTAATCGGGGGCGGTATTACAGGGGCAGGGATTGCACTGGATGCCGTTACGCGCGGTTTGAAGACGGCGCTGATTGAGATGCAGGATTTCGCTTCCGGCACGTCCAGCCGCTCGACAAAGCTTGTGCACGGGGGATTGCGCTATCTGAAGCAGTTTGAAATTAAGGAAGTGGCGGAGCTCGGCAAAGAACGGGCCATCGTCTATGAAAACGGCCCGCATGTCACGACACCTGAACGCATGCTGCTGCCGTTTCATAAAGGCGGGACGTTCGGCAGTTTCTCGACAGCGATCGGCCTGCAGGTCTATGATTTCCTGGCAGGCGTAAAAAAATCCGAGCGCAGAACGATGCTGAACGTCGGACAGACAATCAAGCAGGCGCCGTTAGTGAAAAAAGATGGCCTGCAGGGCAGCGGGATGTACGTAGAGTACCGGACGGATGATGCGCGACTGACGATTGAGGTGATGAAAGCGGCGGCGGAAAAAGGCGCGGTCATCTTGAATTATGCGAAGGCGGCGGGCTTCACCTATGATGACGTGCAGAAAATCGACGGCGTGCACGTACAGGACATGACTTCGAATAAAAAACTGACGATCCAGGCGAAAAAAGTCATCAATGCGGCGGGCCCGTGGGTGGATGAAGTGAAGGATCTGGACGGCACCACATCGGGCAAGCATTTGATTCTGTCAAAAGGCATCCATCTCGTATTCGACCATTCCGTGTTCCCGCTGAAACAGGCGATCTACTTCGACACGCCGGACAAGCGGATGATTTTTGCCATACCGCGTGAAGGGAAGACCTATGTCGGCACGACCGATACATTTTATGAAGGCGATCCGAATGAAATGCAAATTACCGAAGCAGACCGTGCGTATATTCTCGATGCAATCCGTTATATGTTCCCAAAAGTAGACATCACGGCAATGGACGTCGAGTCCAGCTGGGCAGGTGTGCGCCCGCTCGTTCATGAGGATGGCAAGGGCCCTTCGGAAATCTCCCGTAAAGACGAAATTTGGGAATCGGAAAAAGGGCTTATTACGATTGCTGGCGGAAAACTGACCGGATATCGTAAAATGGCAGAGACTGTCGTCAACAAAGTCGTGCGTCAGCTGTCCAATGAAACGGGACGTAAATTCCCGCGCAGCATCACGAAGCATTTCCCGATTTCCGGCGGTGACATCGGCGGATCATCCAACTACCAGCGTTTCATTCGCCAGGCGGTCGAACGCGGACAGGCGGCAGGTTTCACAGAACGCGAAAGCCGTCATCTGGCGGCGCTCTACGGCTCGAATGTGGATAAAGTATTTGCGATTCCGTATGAGCCGGCGACAGACATGCCCCGCATACTGTACGTGAAACTGCGCTATGCGATCGAACAGGAAATGGCCGTGAAACCGACGGATTTTTTCGTGCGCCGGACGGGCGATCTGTATTTCCATATCGCCAATGTGCGGGCAGGGAAGACGGATGTGCTCAATGAAATGGCCGCTATTTTGAAGTGGTCCGGGGACCAGCGCACACAGTACGAAGAGGAATTGAATGAGGAAATCAGGAAAGCTACGACTGTGGTTTGACAGTATAGAAAAAAGCAGTGAGAGGAGAGCGCAAAAACATGCCTTTTCACAACCAGAAAATCCTGCCGGCAGCGCGAACGGCAAAACAGTTTGAAAGGCTGCTGGCAAGCCCGTTTGAATACATTGTCCTGCTGGAAGTGCATATCAGCAATGTAAAGACGTTGAAGCACGAGGCGGACAAGCGATGCAAGAAACTGATCATCCACGCTGATTTGATCCAGGGCTTGAAGACGGATAACTTTGCTGCAGACTTCCTTTGCAATGATATTCGGCCTGCCGGCATCATCTCTACACGCTCGAATATGATCGCAAAAGCCAAGGCGAAGGGAATCATTGCGATCCAGCGCATGTTCTTGCTTGATACGATTGCGCTCGAAAAAAGCTATTCACTGATCAAGCAGACAGCGCCTGATTTCATTGAAATGCTGCCGGGGGTTATTCCGGAACTTATCGAAGAAGTGCAGGAACAAACAGGCATTCCGATTATTAACGGCGGCTTGATCCGCACGAAGAAACATATCGACGATGCGCTCAGTGCAGGCGCGGTGGCGGTGACTACTTCGGATCATGCGCTATGGGAAATGTTCACTAATAATGCGGATTTCGGAAATTCCTATTGACAGACAATTCCATCGAAGATATACTTAGTGATAAGTTCATAAACGTGGTTGAGTACAGGAGCCCACAATTACTTTCTTGCCTTGCGCAGGGATTTAATTGTGGGCTTTTTCTTGTTCTCAATCACAAAAAACAATAGGGAGGAGAAAGAAGATGACACCATTTGTTGGGGAATTGATTGGCACGATGATTTTGATTATCTTTGGCGGGGGAGTAGTCGGCGGTGTGGTAATGAAGAAGTCAAAAGCGGAAGGCGCAGGCTGGATCGTGATTACAGTGGGCTGGGGGCTTGCAGTCGCCATGGGGGTATACGCAGTTGGAGGTGTCAGCGGGGCGCACTTGAATCCTGCCGTCACAGTCGGTCTGGCAACAATTGGGGATTTTGCCTGGGCAGATGTGCCAATGTACATCGTTGCGCAAATGCTTGGAGCGATTGCGGGAGCCGTCATCGTCTATCTGCAATATTTACCGCACTGGAAGGAAACAGAGGACAAAGAGGCAAAGCTGGCGGTATTTGCAACGAGTCCGGCTATCCGTCATCCGCTGTCCAATCTGACAAGTGAAATCATCGGTACATTCGTCTTGCTGCTCGGCCTGCTGTCAATCGGTGCGAATGAATTCACAGAGGGACTGAATCCTCTCATTGTCGGTGCACTCATCATCGCAATCGGCGTTTCGCTCGGCGGAACGACTGGCTACGCGATCAATCCGGCACGTGACCTCGGTCCGCGGATTGCGCATTTCTTCCTTCCCATTTCAGGCAAAGGAACTTCCGATTGGGGCTATGCCTGGATTCCGATCGTCGGTCCGGTACTCGGCGGTGCATTTGGTGCCTTATTCTACCGTCAGTTTTTCATAAGGGAAAACAGTCTGGCTTTCTGGATTGTCGGCGCGATTGTTTTAGCGGTTCTGCTGGCTGCACAATTTACCGTGCGCAATGAACCTGTGCCAGTCTATCAGTTAACGAGTGCGACAGAAGCAGAAACGGAGCAAGAACGTGTATAATGAAAAACAACTAGGTATTGGAGGAATTGAGAATGACAGAAAAATATATTTTGGCGCTTGATCAGGGAACCACTAGTTCACGGGCTATTTTGTTTGATTCGAAAGGTGAAATCTACCATACAGCGCAACAGGAATTTACACAGTATTTTCCGAAATCCGGCTGGGTGGAACATAATGCGGATGAAATCTGGAGTTCCATTCTCTCTGTCATCGCTGCTGTGATTTCTGAAAAGAATATTCATGCCAATCAAATTGAAGCAATCGGAATAACGAATCAGCGCGAAACGACGGTTGTCTGGGATAAACATACCGGAAACCCGGTGTATCACGCGATTGTCTGGCAATCACGCCAAACAGCAGATATTTGCGAGGAATTGAAAGAAAACGGTTACAATGAATTATTCCGCAATAAAACCGGCCTGCTGATCGATGCGTATTTCTCCGGAACGAAAGTAAAATGGATTCTTGATAACGTGGAGGGCGCGCGTGAACGGGCAGAAAACGGCGACTTGCTGTTCGGCACAATCGACACGTGGATCATCTGGAAGCTGTCTGGCGGCAAAGCGCATGTGACGGATTATTCCAATGCGTCGAGAACACTCATGTACAATATTCACGACTTGAAATGGGATGAGGAGCTGCTTGAGATTTTAGATGTACCGGCGTCCATGCTGCCGAAAGTCTGCCAATCATCCGAAGTATATACACATACTGATGCTGCGCATTTCTTCGGACACGAAGCGCCCATCGCGGGAATCGCAGGAGACCAGCAGGCAGCTTTATTCGGCCAGGCCTGCTTTGAAAGCGGCATGGTGAAAAATACGTACGGCACAGGCTGCTTCATGTTAATGAACACAGGCGAAAAAGCCGTAACTTCGGAACACGGGCTGTTGACGACAATCGCCTGGGGGATAGACGGTAAAGTGGAATATGCGCTGGAAGGCAGTATTTTCGTGGCAGGATCCGCGATTCAATGGCTGCGTGACGGGATGCGGATGTTCCGCAATGCTTCTGAAAGTGAGCTCTATGCAAAACGGGTAGATTCAACGGACGGAGTGTATGTGGTCCCGGCATTTGTCGGACTCGGAACTCCATACTGGGACAGTGACGTCAAAGGCGCGGTCTTTGGCTTAAGCCGCGGGACAACGAAAGATCATTTCGTGCGGGCGACGCTTGAATCACTCGCCTATCAAACAAAAGACGTACTCGACGCAATGGAAGCCGATTCCGGAATTTCATTGAAAACCTTGCGCGTGGACGGCGGGGCTGTATCCAACAATTTCCTCATGCAATTCCAGTCTGATCTGCTGAATGTGCCGGTAGAACGTTCAACGATCAATGAAACCACAGCGCTCGGAGCCGCCTATTTGGCAGGGCTTGCCGTAGGATTCTGGGAGAACTGCGACGAGATCGAATCACACTGGCGTCTGGACCGGGCATTTGAACCGGACATGAAGGAAGAAAAAAGAGAAGAGCTGTACGCAGGCTGGAAGAAAGCAATCGTTGCGACAACAGCTTTTAAATAAGCAAAATTTGAGAGAGGCAGAGCGAGAAATCAGATGGGTGATTTCTTGTGAAGTCTCTTTTTTGTGTGTAATTCATTTGGCTGGCGCGCTGGTGTTATTTCGAATGAAATACGTGCCGCTATGATCATGGAATCAGCTCAAGCGCTCATAGCCACACGACAGCCGCTCATTCCGCCCCGATCTGTGATCATACCAGGCTGTCGCGTGATCATACCGCGTACCGCCGTGATCATTGGAACTGCTTCCGCGCTCATAGCCGGGCTGATTTCATTTGGAACAGCGGGAATGGTGCGCGCCGGGGCAGTTTTGGTGCGTTGGCGGAGCCGTTTCGCGCGCGGCAGTACGCGAATGGTGCGGTGGCCTGCGTATTTGGTTCGCGGCCGGACCCTTTTGGCGCGGTTCGACGGTGTATTGGCGCGCGTGGCTGAGCTGCTGACATTATTTCGAATGAAGTCCCTGCTGCGATGATCATGGAATCGGCTCAACCGCTCATAGCCGCACGCCAGCCGCTCATACCGCCCCGATCTGTGATCATACCAGGCTGTCGCGTGATCATACCGCGTACCGCCGTGATCATTGGAACTGCTTCCGCGCTCATAGCCGGGCTGATTTCATTTGAAACAGCGCGAATGGTGCGGCGGCAGGCGTTTTTGGTTCGCGACTGGACCTTTTTGGCGCGGTTCGACGGCGTATTGGCGCGCGTGGCTGAGCTGCAGACGTTATTTCGAATGAAGTCCATACCGCCATGATCATGGAATCGGCTCAACCACTCATACCCACGCGCCAGCCGCTCATTCCGCCACGACCCGTGATCATGCCATGCTGCCGCGTGATCATACCGCGCACCGCCGTGATCATACACCCCCCGCAAACGCTCATACACCAACCCAAATTCCAGCATTTTCCGACAATAAATATAAATATCCTAACGAACTATGACATTCGAATAGGAAATATGATACAATTCATAGTTAGAATACTACATATAAACAGGGTGGAAGGGGAAGCGACAGCGATGTTTTCGAAAGATATAGGGATTGACCTGGGAACAGCCAACTTATTGATTCATGTGAAGGGGAAGGGCATTGTCATCAACGAGCCCGCGGTTGTGGCAATTGAAAAAAACTCAAAAAAAGTACTGGCTGTCGGGGATGAGGCGTACCAGATGGTCGGGCGGACGCCGGGGAACATCGTCGTCGTGCGTCCAATGAAAGATGGCGTCATTGCAGATTTTGATGTGACGGAAGCTATGCTCAGTCACTTTATTAATAAATTAAATGTCAAAGGTTTCTTATCCAAGCCTAGAATTTTAATTTGCTGTCCGACAAATATCACAAGCGTCGAGCAGAAAGCGATTCGCCAGGCAGCTGAAAAGTCCGGCGGCAAGCAAGTATTTCTGGAAGAAGAACCGAAAGTCGCAGCGATCGGCGCGGGTATGGATATTTTCCAGCCGACCGGTAATATGGTCATTGATATCGGCGGCGGCACGACGGATGTAGCCGTTTTATCGATGGGCGACATCGTATCGTCGGAATCCATCAACACTGCAGGCGATCAGTTCGATCACGACATCATCCAGCATATTAAAAAACAGCATAAATTATTGATCGGTGACCGCACTGCCGAGCAGATTAAAAAGGAAGTCGGCACGGTGTTCATTGAAAAAGCCAAGCCGAGTAAAATTGATATCCGAGGACGTGATATGGTTTCCGGGCTTCCGAAGACCGTGACCATCACTTCTGAAGAAATCAACAAAGCGCTGCAAGAATCGGTGAACTTAATCGTCCAGGCTGCAAAAAACGTACTCGAAAAGACACCGCCTGAACTGTCTGCGGACATCATCGACCTCGGTGTGTTCCTGACTGGCGGCGGCGCGATGATTCATGGAATCGATATGCTGCTGTCCGAAGAATTAAAAGTGCCGGTGTTCATTTCAGAAAACCCGCTGAACTGTGTGGCTATCGGGACAGGCGTCCTGCTGGAGACGGTGGGGAAATCTGCCGCACGTTCACGCAGATAACGACATTTTACCGGAAATTAGTGTATAATAAGAAGTATCATTCTTTCGCATCTAGCGAATGAAGTCGAGAACGGAATAAAAGGAGTGAAATGGAATGTTTCGTGGTTTTTACACGGTAGGATCGGGCATGATCGCACAGCAGCGCCGAACGGAGATGCTTGCGAACAATATGGCCAACGTCAATACACCTGGTTTTAAAGCGGAGCAGTCGACAATCAGGGCTTTTCCTGAGATGTTCATGTCTCGTCTCGATGCAGCGCGCGTGCCGACGGAAAAAGGATTGAATTTTAAAGGACTTGCACCGGTAGGCGGACTGTCCACCGGCGTTTATATGCAAGAAACTCTGCCTTTATTCGCCCAAGGTCAGCTGCGGGAAACAGAATTGAAGACAGATGTTGCACTGATCGACGGACCGATGGATGTCAATGAAGAGACAGGTGTAGCCGGAACGGTATTTTTCACGCTGGAAGGCGAGAATGGCGAACAATACTACACACGGAACGGAAATTTCACTGTCAGTGCAGAAGGCTACTTAACAAACCCGTCCGGACTGTATGTGCTGGACGCAACCGGCAACCGCATTGAACTTACCGGCGATGATATCCGTATTACGGAAGAAGGCATCATTTTCGAGGGAGACAGACAGGCAGCTGCACTCGGTGTAGCATACTCCGCAGAGCCGGATCTGCTGTCGAAACTCGATAACGGTTTGTTCCGGGCACCGGACGGACAGGCGCTGCCGATGGGCGGTAATTACTCTATGCAGCAAGGCTTCCTGGAAGATTCCAATGTGGACGCAGCGCGCGCCATGACTGACATGCTGACGGCATATCGTGCATTTGAAGCCAATCAAAAGATTTTACAGGCCTATGACCGCAGCATGGAAAAAGCAGTAAATGAAGTCGGACGTGTCAACTGATGCTCGCTGATTATGGATTGTCCAAGCAAGAGAGGAGCCGCTTTTTATGATTCGCACAATGACCACAGCAGTCAACACGATGAACCAGCTGCAGCATAAGCTTGATATGATTGGAAATAACTTGTCAAACTCCGCTACACACGGCTATAAATCGACTGACGCTAAATTTCAAGAACTGCTTTACCAGCAGATGAATAACGATAAAGCTGACCGTGCCGACCGCCGTTCTGAAGCAGGTATACGCATGGGAACCGGCTCACGGCTGGGCGGTGTTCAAATGAACTGGAAAGTCGGTTCGCTGCAAGTGACGGACCGCCAGCTGGACTTTGCCCTGACGGAACCGAAACAATATTTTAATTTGATTCAGCCGGGTGAAGGCGGAGAAGAAATCATTTATTCTCGTAAAGGGAATTTCTATGTATCGCCGATGGATAACGGCCAGAATATGCTCGTCAATGAAGAGGGATTGCCTGTGGCGGACAGCGCCGGGCGCCCGATCATGTTTTCAGGACAAGCAACGAATTACCACGTCCATCCAAATGGTTTGCTTGAAGTGACGCAGCCGGGCGGGAGTCAGACGTTCGAGCTCGGTGTGACGGTACTGGAAAAGCCTGATTCTATGGTGCAGCTTTCTGCAACGAACTTCGGAATGCCTGCAGATCTTGCAGGACTCGGTATCCAGGCGAATGATTTACTGACAGAATTAACAGGCGCCGGACGCAGTCAAATCGGCCTGCAGAACAAGGCGCTTGAAGCATCCAACGTCAATTATGAAAAAGAAATGACAGATATGATTTCTGCGCAGCGTGCGTATCAATTTAATGCACGTTCTGTAACGATGGCTGATCAAATGCTGGGTCTAATAAATGGCATCCGCTAAGCGTGCAATAGGAGTACTGACTATGACAGATGAAAATCGTACAACTGAAAAGCAGATCCCGCAGGCCGCTGAAACGAAAGTGAATCAGCCTTCGCGAAACGATCGTCATAAAAAGGTTGAATCAGACGCAAACTTCTGGGCGCGCATCAAAGCCAAATGGCCGAATAAAAGCCCGAAAGAAAATCCGGAAAAACAGGAAGTGCCGGCCGGTGAACTGAAATGGGTGCGCATCCGCATGTTCCCCATCTGGCTGCGCCTGCTGATCCTGCTTGCCCTTATGGTCCTGGCCGCACTGCTCGGCGCCATCATCGGCTTCAGCGTCATAGGCGACGGTTCAGCAGGCGATGTCTTCCAAAAAGACACATGGCAGCATATTTTTGATATAATGAATGGCAAATAGTTTTTTCATTATCTACTGTTGTGAATGAAAATGTAACGGACGAGACATACTCGAACAAAGGAGAGTTTTCCTATGCTGTCAGCAGAGCAGATTCAAGAAATTATCCCGCATCGCTACCCATTTTTATTGGTCGATCGCATCGAAGAACTGGAAGAAGGCAAACGTGCTGTAGGACGGAAGAATGTGACCATCAATGAAGAGTACTTCAACGGTCATTTTCCAGGCTATCCGGTCATGCCGGGCGTTCTCATTGTAGAAGCTCTCGCGCAGGTCGGTGCTGTCGCTTTATTGAAAATGGAGTCAAACAAAGGACGTCTGGCTTTTTTTGCAGGCATCGATAATTGCCGGTTCAAGCGTCAAGTAATACCCGGCGATACACTACGCCTTGAAGTCGAAATTGTTCGTCTGCGCGGAACAATCGGCAAAGGAAAAGCGATTGCCACTGTTGACGGTGAAGTCGCATGTGAAACGGAAATCACATTTGCCCTAGGTCCTGTGCAAGAGCAGTGAATCAGCGAAAAACTCACGGTTTGCATAGAAGTGAAAATTTGATACAATGAACATTGGATTGCCATCACCGGCATACAGTGGGAGGTTACAAAAGAGCATGTTTAAAAAGCTTTCTCCAAATATAAAAAGCAGTATTACCCGTTCCATTTCGCAGTCGTTCGAGCAATATATGAGCGATATCGGCTGGGCGGAAGAAAAGTACGATATCGAACAATTTTACGCGAGCTGGCGTGAATACATCACGACCAAAGCGCTTTGGTATGAGAAGATCCCTGAAGAAATCAAAGCAGATCCCAAATTTCATCAGGACTTGGCAAAACGTGTGGAAGAAGTATTGGTCCGCATCCTTAATGACCCGCCTTCCGAGGAGCAGATCGCACAGATCGAAATCCTGCAGGAAAAGCTGGATACACATTATGAATATGGCTGTAAAGCAGAAGCTTTATACGTCCAAAATGTATTGGAAGCCAAGGCACAGCAACAAAAGAAGTAACATGAATAGTTCCTCCCTTTTCGCACAAGCTAACAAAGATCGTACCGGAGCGTATGATTGACAGCACGCAAAAAGGAGGAATTTTTTTATGATCAGAAAAGCACTGCCAGCAGTCTTTGCATCTGCACTCGTCCTGACGGCTTGTAACACGGATAACGGCGCTCTTCCAGACAACAATGAAACACCGATGGAGAATATGGAGCGAGACAACACGTCAAACGACAACAAGCGCATGGGCCCGAATCTCGATGGTCTCGATGAGAATAACGGGAACAACGGAGGCGTCATGAACGAGGACCGCAAAGGAATCATCGACGACAACAACCAGAACACGCTCGATGAAAACTTAGATCTGGACGGCGGTCTGATGGATGGGGAAAACGGTAATCGCGGCGCACGCGATGACAGCACCATTCAAGACAAAACGAACAGCAGCGACACAGCGCCGGACGGCATCATTCGTGACGAAGATCGTAAAGACAACCGATAATGCTCCAGCTGTCGAAAACGGCTCCTGCTCTACTGGCAGGAGCCGTTTTTAGTATGGGGGAAACTGTCTTGACGCGACAAACCTAATCTGACGCGCGAAAAATGCGTCCAGGCGCTCCAAAAACTGTCTCAACGCGCGAAAAACGCATCTAGGCGCACCAAAAACTTGTCTCAACGCGCGAAAGACACGTCCAGGCGAACCAAAAGCCTGTCCCAGCGCGCGAAAAACGCGTCCAGACGCACCAAAAGTCTGTCCCAACGCGCGAAAGACGCGTCCAGGCGCACCAAAAACCTGTCCCGGCGCGCGAAAAACGCATCCAGGCGCACCAAAAACCTGTCCCAGCGCGCGAAAAACCTATTTTTGCGCGCGAAAGACGCGTCCAGACGCACCAAAAGCCTGTCCCAACGCGCGAAAGACGCATCCAGGCGCACCAAAAGCCTGTTCCAACGCGCGAAAAACGCATCCAAGCGCGCGAAAAGTACTTTCAGGCGCTCGTAACGCCGGGGCAAACGCTCCAAAACTCCGTCTGCGCGCTCGAAACCGTTTCTGTGGCGCTCGTAACTGCCGTTTCCGCGCTCGTAACCAATATTTCTGGTCTTGGTTGCTGTGAATTTCTGCGTATGCTCATAAACATTGCACAACCGCTCATACATATGCGCTGCGTGATCATACTCAGCGGCCGGAGATCATACAGACAGTACACGTGATCATACCCGCATGGTTGGCGCTCATACTCGTCCCATTCGTGCTCATAGCCTCAGCCTAAATAAAAAAAGCCGCCACAAAAGTGACAGCTCCGCATTCTTTATTCCGCAGGCATATTATCCCGGCGCAGCTTCGGCCGATCCCACATCGCTGTTTCAAATTGTTCCAGCAAGGCATCGCCCTCCAAGCCGTCTTCGAGCAGCTCCTCCAGCAAATGCTCCGCATACTTCGACCGGGCGCGTTCCAGGCGGCCTTTCATCAGCACGGAAATACGTTCTCCGATCTGACTCCAGTCCTCAACCGCCACAATGAATGACGCCGGTTCATTTCCCGGATAGGAAATGACTACCCGCACAGTCAATATCGTTTTCTCCGTCTTCCATTTTTCCATAATATCTTTATACTTTTCATCGATAAACAACTCGAGCACCCACAGTCGGTGGCTGTTTTCCTGATTGATAATAATGCCGTCATATAGAGGAAATGGAAGCACTCCGTCATCCTGCATGACTTCCACTGAAATCATTTTAAACGTCTTCATTCGAAATCACCCCGGTACAATTTTCCTCAGTATAGCACAAAAACGCGAAACAGCCGAAAATTCATTAATGCGCGGGGATCTATTCAGGTAAAGATCATAGCTATGCGGATTCCACAATAAGCCGCCGAATGAAAATTAAAAAATCAGCCCATTATTGATCCCAAAAATGAATTTTGCCGCTTTGCCAGGACGGTTCATTTTGTCATAAGATTAACTCAACCTAATGAAAGGAGGAGAAACCAGTGAACCAAGTGGCGTTAGTTGGGCGCATCACAAAAGATCCTGTACTGAAGGAACTCTCTTCGGGAAGAGTCAACACGACATTCTTTCTGGCCATCAACCGCACCTTTAAAAACGCAGACGGTGAGATTGCGACAGATTTCGTCTTGTGCTCTGTCTGGGGAAGAACTGCGGAAAATCTCGTTCGCCACTGCGGCAAAGGATCGCTCGTAGGCGTCAGCGGCAGTATCCAGACGCGCAGCTATGAACGCGAAGACCGCACAAAAGTGTATGTCACAGAAGTTGTTTGCTCAGATGTCCGTTTTCTTTCATCCAAGTCAGCGAAGCCGAATGAAACAGAAATGAAAGCGCACTCAACTGACGAAGCGTCCCAATTTGAAGTCGCTGAAAAAGGACAAGCACTGCCTATTTTCTAATACTTGCATCACTCGAAAAGAAGGGAGGAGAGAAACAGGCAAATCGGCCGCTCATCGCAGTCACTTTCACTCATGATCAACTCCGAGAATGAGTACCTATAATCGAAGAGAAACGAAAAAAGAGAATACTGGAAAGACACTACAAACAAGCATATTCGCCGAAAGAAAACACTCTGTGCGGGGGTGGGGACCCCTCAAGAGAACCAGCTATTCAGCATAGGAACTGAATACGTTTACGCCGACTCATCCGCCGCACGCGCGTCTGGAGACCACTTCCAGCAGCGAGCCGGCGGGATACATAAAGAATTTTTGCGGAAAGGAAGTGAACTCTATGACACTCAATCAGAAAACCCTCCCGAAACACCACCCTCCCGTCTCTCAGCAAGACATCCAGCGCCTCGAAACCCAAATCGGCCAGCTGATCCGCATCATCGCCAACCTCAACGAGCGCCTGAACTACCTCGAAACAAACACCTCGAATCCATTCTTCGTCCCATCCGTCAGAAAGTAACAAGAAAAGACCAGCATTTTACTCGAGATGCTGGTCTTTTCTTTGGTTGTATTGCGGGAAATGTTGGGCTATGAGCATGGGGGCGGGGTCAATGATCATGCCGGTGTGTGCTATGATCAGGCGGTTTGGGCGAATGATCATGCAGCCGGTGTGTATGAGCGGCTGAAATCAGCGAAGCTTCTCTGGCCGGGAGCCGCGCCAAAGTCATGTCCAAGCGAGCCAAAGTCGCGGCGAACCGCACCAAACCCGGAATCCGCCGAACCAAACCGGCGTCGCACCGCGCCAAACCCGTCTCCCACCGAACCAAAGTCGCGGCTTGCCGAACCAAACCCGGCATCCGCCGAACCAAACCGGCGTCGCACAGAACCAAACCCATCTCGAACTGAAACAAAGTCGCCGCTCACCGCACGAAACCGCGTCCTGCCGCACCAAAGTGATGTCCAAGCGAGCCAAAGTCGCGGCTTGCCGCACCAAACCCGGCATCCGCCGCACCAAACCGGCGTCGCACCGCACCAAACCGGCGTCGCACCGCACCAAACCCGTCTCCAACCGAACCAAAGTCGCCACTCACCGCACGAAAAACGCGTCCTGCCGCACCAAACCCGCGTTCAACCGCGCCAAACTCAAATGCCACGCCACCCCACCAAACCAACCTCAATTAAAACTCAGCAAATCCTCCAGCTCGCGATCATTCAGCTCCGTCAGCCACTGGCTCGAATGAATCAAATCGGCTGACAGCGCCGCTTTCTCGCCGAGCATCTGGTCAATCTTCTCTTCAATTGTCCCGACCGTCACAAACTTATGCACGTGCACGAACTTCGTCTGGCCGATCCGATACGCTCGGTCTGTCGCCTGGTTCTCGACAGCGGGGTTCCACCAGCGGTCCGCATGCAGTACGTGATTCGCCTGCGTCAAGTTCAATCCGGTGCCGCCGGCTTTCAGCGACAGGATGAAAATAGGGAACTCGCCGTTCTGGAACGCTTCGACCAACGCATCGCGCTGTCCCTTCGGCATGCTGCCCGTCAAGAATGGCACGTCAATGCCATGCAGCTCCGACAGACACTGCCGCAGCATCTGGCCCATGCCGATGTACTGCGTGAAGATCAGGCATTGCTCGCCGTTCGCCGCAATCTCCGCAGCCATCGAGACGATCCGCGCGAGTTTATTCGAACGTTTCGTCAGCTCAGAAGCGGGCACCTGCGTTTCTTTCAAGAACAATGCCGGGTGATTACAAAGCTGTTTCAAGCGGCTCAGCATTTTCAAAATCAACCCTTTACGCTCAAATCCGGTCAGTGTCTCCAGCTTAAACTTCGTCTCATCGACAAAGCTTTCGTAAAGCGCCGCCTGCTCCGTCGTCAGCGGAACATATTCATTCTGCTCAAGTTTCTCCGGCAGATTCAAGCGCAAGGCCGGATCATTTTTCGTCCGCCGCATCATGAACGGCTGGATGCGCGCGCGCAATTTCCGCTTCTCCGCTTCCAGATCATCCCGCTCAATCGGTACGATAAATTCTTCACTGAACTTGCGGAAACTGCCGAGATAGCCTTTATGAATGAAATCAAAAATCGCCCACAGCTCAGACAGTCGGTTTTCGATCGGCGTCCCGGTCAGCGCAATATGGTGAACGCCGTGCAGTTTGCGAATCGCCCGCGATTGCTTCGTCTGCAGATTCTTGATATTTTGCGCTTCATCGATCGCCACACTTGCAAATGTATATTCCGACAGCATCTCGCCGTCCTGCGTGGCGGTGCCGTATGTCGTCAAAATCACATCTGCTTCCTGCCGGACCATCATCTCGCCGAACTGTTCCTCGCGCGCCCGGTTCGTTCCATAATGCAAATGCACCCGCAAAGAAGGTGCAAACCGCTCCAGCTCCTTCTGCCAGTTGCCCATGACACTCGTCGGGCAGATGATCAGCGAGGGAGAATTGGTTTCTGGCAAATCATGCACATACAATAAGTAGGCAATGAGCTGAACCGTTTTTCCGAGTCCCATATCGTCCGCCAGCACGGCGCCGAAGTCGTTAGCCCGCATGAAATGAAGCCATTCGAAACCTTCCTGCTGATACGGGCGAAGCTCTGCCTGCAGCGATTCCGGCACCGGCACTTCCGGCAGCCCTTTTTTCTCCTGCAGCATCGTCATCACTTTACGCAGTGACTGCTGCATCGAGAACGCCACGAGCGGATCATCCTCTTCTTCCTCGTCCAGCGCCGGCGCAATCTCTTCCGGCACCTCATGGAACAGCAGATCCTTCACCGTCCACTCGCCGTCATCCACCTGCTCCATCAACTCACGGATTCGCTTGAGCCACGCCGGATCCAAATGAAACCACTCATCGCCCGCGCGGATATATTCACGGTTTTCATCCACCATGCGCTGAAACTGCTCACGGTCGATATTCTCGCCGGCCAATGAAAACTGCCAATTAAACGACAGCACTTGATCGAGACTGGCAGACGAACGGTATGACTGCATGCCGGCAGATGTCCGGATCTTCAGCTTCGTCTCCGTAACCGACTTCAGCCATGCCGGCAGAATTACCGGATAATCAAATGCCTGGCATAGAGGCAGGTCTTCCTGAATAAACACCCGCACTTGCGCATCATTCAGCAGCTCATGGACAAATTGATCCTCCGCAGCAAGCTCAATGGAACGGAAAATCCCGGCCATCTCCGCCTGACGATCCTGAATATCCTGCGCAAACTTCTTACGTGCAGCAGGCAAAGCTTCCTCAATCGGAGCATGTACTTTGCGAATCGCAGGCGACCACTGCGCACCGCGTTCGCTGATCAGGATGGTCTCCAGCAGCCAGTCCGTCTCGTCAATATCGGGCTCTGTCAAACGCAGCGCCACACGGAACGGCAGCTTAGTGGATTCACTATGCGGCCAGCCGTATTGCTGGAAGTGGGGGAGCAGCGCAGGGAAATCTTTCATGGACACACCGAGCGTCGCCAGCTGACCACGAACAGCTTGCGAAACATAGCGTCCCGCTTGATCCGACAGACCGGTTTCCTGCATATCAAACGCCAAACCTCCGTCGGTTGCCTGGATATGCGAAAACAGCTTAGGGTCCTGCCAGAGCTGTGCCGCTTCCCGAATCGCCGTCAGCACATCGTCATCTTCTTCTGTTGCACCTGCATAATGAACATACGGATGCCCAGAAGAAGAGAACAAGCGCAGCAATTCATCAATCGTCACGTCAATCCAGCCGTCTCGCTGCGGAACGAGCATGCCGTACAGCGTCGGTTCATCCGAATAAAACAAATACGATACGAGCATGTCCGACGAGATATCCCGAGGTTCTCCGGCGACATTCGCGCTGACCAGGAACGCACCGTCCTGTCCTTCTTTCAGCGTTAATTCCAAGGCAAGTTGCAAGATGTTCGATTGGGTCATAGCAGCAAGTTTCCTTTCTCCATTTCTTCCATCAGTGCACGCAGGCGGGGGAATTGCTGGCGGACTGTGTTGATATAACGGTTCCAAAATTCATTGCGGCCGTCACGTTTGGCAGCCGTTTTCATTTGCTTCCATAAACGCACGGCACGGCGGTAACTGTCGCGATTCTTTTCTTTTACTAATTTCAACGCTTCCGCATGCATCAGCGGGAATACCGCCCTCGAATCTTCGGCAAGTGCCGTTTTCAGCGCATTGCCGTCAATCATATCGACTGAATTCCGCGTCAGATGCATCAGTGCAGCCCACTCGTCATACCGGCTTCTTTCGAATAAAAACTGCCCGTACGCACGGTTCGCTTCCGGTCCGTATGACTGAAACAGCTGGTCCCGCTGTTCTTCGGGTACATCCGATAAAGCCAGCAGCTGATCGATGTCTTCCGCAAAAGCCGGGCGGTTGCTGACAGCCAGCTGCTGATAATAGTCCGCGAGGTGGGGAAGCAATTGCAGCATAATCGACCGGACAATGTCAAAATCCTCGTCCTCTTTCGCATATAGCGCAAACGCCAGCCACTGCGGAACAGCCGTTGGATCCAGCACTTCCAATTCGCGATCCAGCTCGTCAAAACGCCCCGACGTCAAATAAAGAAAAGCACGGAACAGCGAAGCATCCGTCGAAGTTTCATTTTCCAGGCGGCGGATTGCCTCAGATAATTCGGCTTCATCGGTGTAGAGCTCTGTATAAACGAGCCTGAACGCCTCAAAACGTTTCGAGAATAAGCCGTCTTCTTCCACTGCAAACGAATGAATCAGATCTTTCAGCCTGATATGAAAGGCATCGGTTTCAAACAGCCGGGATTTCGAACTCAGCTGGATGATGCCGGCCTTCAATTCGGACAGCTGTTCATTGAGCCAGATCGTCAGCTGCCACTTGCCGTACTGATAGGAATCGTTCGATGACAGCTCGCTGTTCAGGAACGGCCAGGCCGCCTGCAGCAGCGTTAATTCGTAGTACAGCGTAAAGAGCGGCTTCCATTCCCATTCAAAAGGAGAAAGCCGCGTCTTCTGCTGTTCGATTTTCGATGCGTAATGCAAAAAGCCCGTCGGTCCGTCTTTGTGATCGAGTTCCCCGAGCGGCTTCACCAGTTGTGTCAAAGCAGAAATCCAGGCATCCGGCGTCCGCTGCTGAATGGAGAGCTGCGTCTGCACCGAGCCGGACTGCCGCCAGTTATGCAGCCAGTCCGACAGCGAATGAAACTGCGAATACAAATGAAAGACGACTGCGATCTGATGCGCGCACCAGCTGTCGTTCAGGCAGGTGCAGTACGGCTCCATCGTCTGAAATGAAAGCCGGGCGAATTCCGACTCCGTGCCGGAAATATTGGCCATCAGCGACTGCTCGCTCTGTGTGTAGCGGTAGGCGCCGATTGCGTTCATGCGGACTAAAGAAGCCGCCTTGCGAACGGTCTCTGCCTGCTGCGGCACAGTCGGCTGGAATGTATGTTTAATATGGTTCATGAATTCTTCAATTTCACGTTCGTGCAAATTTGCGATGCGTTCAATCGTCATTTGCATCGAATCAACTCCTTATAAAAAAGCATTCCCTCTATTATAGCGGTTTCCGGAGTGCTTTACCACTGCTTGAGAAGAAGGTGGAGGATTCATTTTTGAAGTGTGTGCAATATGAAAGGTGGTAAGTAGGAGGAGACCGTTTCCCTGCGTTCCAGGCGGACGCTTTCCGCGGGGCGCGGATGAGCCGCTTCCTCCGCTGCGCTCCGTCCAGGGTCTCATCATTCGCGCTAGACCCCGCAGGAGTCGCCGCCTTCCACTCCGGTACACTGGCTTGTGTTTCAATAATTTTTGTGTGGGCAAGCAGTATGAGCTTACTATTTGAGACTCTTATAATACTTATGATGTTCATTCACTACTTATCATTCTGCAAAGGCTAAGATTTTTGTAGTTAATACAATCGTGTAATCGAGCAACCAAACTGCGCCAACTAAACTCGTACTCTGCCAAAAAAGCTACATGATATACATTTCCAACAAAAGCGAAGGCGCAACTGCGGGGTCGGCCGTTGTGATGAGACTGCTGGCATGCCCTTCGCCAGTAGGCTCATCACGTAAGGCAATCCCCCAGCGCCGAAGCGGGTTAAAACTACAAACACACAACCCGTTCAAACCTCAATGAATACCGGACAAGTTAGAACCGAAAAACTCTTGACATATTTGATGGAACTAGACACATATCATTCACAAAAGCCTTCTAATTGTGATATATTATTAATAATCGGAATATTCATTAAATTAATAAGGAGGGAGACATCATGTTGCTCATCCAGCGAATCAAGCCCTTTTTCACCAGTCAGGAAGAGTTCAACTTACGTCTTGTATTCGCCTATCAGTATTTTTCCATTAAAAAGAATGACGAAGTGTTCCAGTTTGTACCGTCTGAGGGCAAGGAGATTATCATCAATACGAAAAGTCTGCAAATTGAGAACTTAGGAGAGGTATTTGTCTTTCAGCGGGGGAGTCGGTTCATCAGGATCCCACTTTATCAATTATTGCTAGTTTCCGATTTGCATATGCATTTGTCGACTATACTCGAAGGAGCGATGGAAGTGGAAGGCCATCTAAAAGAGGAAAGTGCGCGTGAAGCAGAGGGATTGGTGCAGCAATTGGAGAAAGAGAATTGGGAACGCATGGTGGATTATGCGCTGGAAACGAAAAACCGGCTCTTGTTTAAGGAGTTGACGGAAGGACTGCGACTGATTTGATGACTATCACCAATTAAAAAACACCTCAGTTGAACCGCATCATACATGCGTCAAAACCGAGGTGTTTTTATGTTGACTGAAACTGTATCGACCATGTCCTCATAGTGTCAGGAAATGGAGCGCCAGTACGAAAAGTCCAGATCCACCAAGGCCCATTGCAAAGTCCTGCCACGTAAACTCAATCGTCTTTTCCAAGTTCATCGCTCATCACTCCTTTATGTAATGTCACGGGTCAACGCCCTTATTACTTGACATACCCGCGATATGATCAATTATAACCGATATTACGGATTTTTAAACATTCAGATTATTAAATGATTATATTTTACTAGGGAATTTTGAATAAATGAGTCTGGGGACTAAGGAGGGGAGCTGCTTTGGATGGTAGGTTCATTGATATTGCTGTGTAACCTAATTTTGGCTTTTGACAGGGCGAGGTTTAAAAATGCTATTTTGGAAAAGTAACATGGAGATTGTAAACCTAGGTTTTTGTTTGGCGCGGCTGTCTCCGGTTTTGGTGCGACACGGGGAGAGTTTGGTTCGCTAAGCTGCCGGAATGGTGCGTTGAAACGGTTTTTTGGCGCGCTGAGCAGACGTGAGATCAGTATCCCATAAATTAAAGCTAAATTGTCGTTGCAAATAAAGTCATGTTAACTAATTTCTAACTCGTTTCACTTCAAAACCACTCCAATCCTATCAAATTCTACTTCAATACGAGACAATCGTTGCAAATTCGCCATTTTTTGATAAAGTAAGAGAGATAGAATTTGAGAAAATCCGAACGAACACGTTAGAGGCAAAGGAGAAGTACATATGTATTCTACTTACGGTTATTGGCGTTCATTAGTATATCCAGACCGGCTTGCCGGCGAATTAGGGCAGGGGGCGGTGGCTGGGTTCAAGCGCCGGGTGTTTGGTGTATTCATTTTAGGCATCATTCTGTTTATCCTTCGCGACATGTGGGGCATGAATACGGAAACGATGACGTATATTCTGGCGAACGGCACAGTCGATGACTACACGATTGCACGTTACGCTTCATTAGTCGGATCGATTTTGTGGTCCGTTATCTACATGGCGTTTCATTTCTGGGGCGTCGCTTGGATTTTAAGCATGATCACGAACATTGCGTTCAAACCATTGCTGAAACTGCAATTGGTTGTTGTCGGCTTGCTGTTATTTGAGAAGCTGATTAACTTCCTGGTGTTCGCACTGGCAGGCAAGGCAGCGAGCGTTTCGATCCTTTCATTCGGACCGCTGGCGATGACATTTTTGGAAAACTGGTACATTATCTTCTTCGTCAATCAATTGACGATATTCTCCGCGCTGGTTGTGGCGGTGCAATACCGGTTCATTCGCTTCTATGATGCAGAAGGCGAAGGAGTCCGCAAAGATGTGATCTGGCTGTTGATCGCATTGCAGATTGTATTTGCGCTCATTACAGCGGCAGTCGGTTTCGTTCCGGTAGAAAAAATGCTGAATTTATTGATGATTGGGGGACTGTAAATGATGAAATCACGGAATATCATCGTGGCGGTCCTCATGACAGCTTTTATTGCACTCAACAGTTATCTCGTGTTTTCCGAGAAAAGTGTGATTCCGAAATCATTTTATGTCAACGGCTATGAGCGGCTGGCGGCGGACGATTACACGAAAGAGCTGGATAAAGAAGGCTTCATTGCGCCGAAAGATTTGCATACGGTGTATTTGAAGGAAGACCAGACGATTGACTCGTGGCTGGTGAATGAAGGAGAGACGGTCGATTTTGGAACGGAACTTGCTTCATTGAAGACCGATCATATCGATCAGCAGCGCAGTCAATTAAATGCGGAGCGGGCAGCTTTGCAAAATCAGGTGTCGACGATTCGTCAGACGATCAGCGACCTGGAGTATGAGCAGAAAAGCAGCAACGGATCGCGGGGCAACAGTGATTCGTATGATTCGAATGATGATAAGAAAGTGCAAGTGAATATTGATGTAGGCGTTGACGTGGTAGGGGAAGGCACGTTCGCGCAGGCGATTGCCGATGCGGAACGTGATTTGGCCCAAGTGCAGCGTCAAATCGAAACATTGGACTCGAAGATTGACGAGCTGCCGACAGAAGCGGCGATGACGAGTCCGGTGAACGGCTACGTGGTGAAGATTAACCGCGACAGTGCTTCGGTCGATATTTATAGTACGGACCAGACGATCGTGACGTATGTTCTGCATAATGAATGGCAGGATATCGAGCCGGGCAGTTTTGTGACGATCCAGCACGAAGCGATTCGTACACCGTTTGTGTCGAAAGAAGTGCCGGAAGAAACACCGGTCAGCGGTACGGAAGATGAAGTGGCGGCTGTATCGGCTGACGGCACACCGCCTGCAGTGGTGGAAGATCAGTTTGGCGATGATTTGAATCATGATGTCGATCGTTCGAAGACAGGCGGGAATGATGCGGATTTGCAGGACTTTGATACGGACATCGGAGATCCCGATACGGATGTCAACAGTGATGACAATCCGGACGGCACGCTTGGCAATCCGGATGGTTCAATAGATAATTCGACAGATGAGTTCGAAGATCCGAACACGACGATTGAAGAGCCGGACAGCACGATTGAGCCGGATAATGAGGTTATAGATCCGAACGATACGGAAAATGAACTTCCACCTGAAGGCGGCATAATCGAGATGCCAGAGGGACAGTCTGTGCCTACAAAAGAAGAGAAAAAACTGGCGGATATCAAGGAGCGCATTACCCCTGATTATCCGACTGAAATCTCTACGCTCAGCGGGACAGTAGTTTCGGTTTCCAAAGTGCCTGCACAGGATGATAAATGGCTGAAAGCTTATAAGGCGCTCGGCAATACGCAGAAGGACAATCCACTGGCGTATTATGAAGTGCGTATTGCGCCGTACGATGAGCAGCTGGAACTGCCGTTCGGCACGAATGTCAACACGTTCATCCAGACGAATGAAGCCAATCAGGCGACGAGCATTAAGACTAGCTGGCTGGTGAATAAACATAATGACACAGCGAAAGTGTGGACGCTCGACAGCAAAGGCCGTGCAGTGCAGACTGTTGTGGAAACACCGTTTACGTCGCTTGACCGCTCGATTTTAGTGAGCGGCACACAGCCGGGCGCAGTTGCGTTGTATAATGTCAACTTGGATGACAGGTTGGATAATCAGTCAGTTTTCCATCCGCAGCCGCTGTATCTGCCGGAGTGGGATAAGTGGAAAGGTGTGCACTGGCAAAGTTATGTGCGTTATATGGTGAAGCATTAAGATGGAAAAACTGCCCTTGTGGCAGTTTTTTTCGTTTTTGGGGAGGGGGGGTTGGCGTTGCGTATGTGAGTGATCATTGGGTGCTCCTGTGTGATCATAGCGCGTGCCATAGCGGCAAATTCAGCTTGGTGGAAGTGCGTTTGATCATTGAATCGTGTCGAGTGATCATGGAACCTTGTTGAGTGATCATAAAGTGTTGCTGGGTGATCATAGCGGTTGTCCGTGCGCTCATTTCGCTGGCTGGCGTGATCATAAACAGTGCGCAACCGCTCATGACATTTGAAAACAATTAGTACTTAGTATTCATTTTATTGAAAACCTTTCAAAATAGTAGAATCTCGGATACCAAAATCAAGTTTTCCCACTTATTTCGAAATGAAAATTCAATTTCACCCTCCAAACCCGCATCAAAAATGAGTTTTATCCATAAAGTCCCATTCCTCTGAATTCTTGCTATAATAGGGTTTATAGCTAATGGAGGGAGGAGTATATTTGATTTATAAAACACGTGAAATGCCAAGAGTGATGATCGGCCAGCATGCGTTATTAAAGCGCCTGCCGTCTGCTCATCCGAAATATGAGAAAGTGCGGATGGATTTTTACAACGGAAAGGCAGGATTTGGCGGCGAAAAAGAGTTTGATTACCACTTGCGTGAGTTTGTGCCGTGCTATCCGCATGCTATATTGCATGATTTGTATTTGAAGTATGATCAATTTTATTTTCAGATTGATTCGCTGCTGATTACGCCGAGTGTGATTGTCTTGTTTGAGATCAAGAATATTGCAGGAAAGCTTCACATAAAGCAAAATCCTACGCAGTTTATTCGGGAGTCTGCGGCGGGTGAGCGGACTGTGCTGAGAAGTCCGATTGAAGAGCTTGAACGCAAAAAGTACTTTCTGCGAAACTGGCTGGCGCAGCGGAAAGTGGATATTCCGATAATAGATTATGTCGTGTTTGCTTATCATAATGAGCTGAATATCGAGAATATGGAAGCCCACCGAATTGTTTTCTCCTATGAAGTCCCCAATAAACTACGCGCGCTGGAAATGGATACTGCCATTTTGAATGAAAGACAGGTGCAGCATCTGGCCAGCGAATTAGCGAAATCCCACCGTGTATTTGATCCCCTTCCAATGAAGCAGAAATATGACCTGGCATCTGAAGAACTCATGACCGGCGTAACTTGTCAGGTGTGCGACCGATTCAGTATGCAATGGCGAATGAGAACTTGGCAGTGCCAGACATGTGGTTACAAAGATCCCCTTTGCCATCTGAATACCCTTCAAGAATGGCTATGCATAGAAGGCGGGCAAGTGACGAATCAGCAATTCCGACAATTCAGCAGGATAAGTTCGCGCCATACGGCAAAGCGGTTACTGACCAATGAATTTACCGAGCTGCATGGTAAGAATAGGACATCGACCTATCAACTTTCTTCGCGATTGCTAAGTATCCCGGCTAAATTACCGTTTTAAATGAAATTGGCTATGCTCATAGGAACCTTGCAAGTGATCATATAGAATTGGCCAGCGCTCATACTTATTGGACGAGTGATCATGGGAGATGTTTGTATGATCATAGAGGCGGGATGGGTGATCATGGACAATGAAGCGGTGATCATAAACGATTTTTTAATGAAAAGCTGGCTTTTCCACCATTTTAAGCGCATGGTTTTTTTCATGCGCTTTTGTTTTTGTCTTACTTGATCATAGGAGTGGCTCAAGCGCTCATTGGCCCTTGGCGCGTGATCATAGCTCTGTGCCAGGCGCTCATAGACCATTCACGGATGATCATGCGACCCTTGCGGGTGCTCATTAAGACGGGTTGCGTGCTCATAAAACATATTTCCTACCAAATCCCCCTGCAAAACTGGGCGGTTATCCAGTATACTCTACAAAAGGAGGTTGAAACTATGAAACTTTCAAATGGGCAGAGGTTGTTTATTGGCACGGCTGCTGTGACGGTGGCTGCAACGGCTGTTTATGTGCCGGGTGCTTCGGCGGCGGGTTTTAAGGATGTGCCTGCCGGGCATTATGCGGAGGAAGCGATTGCTTATATGGCGGCGAATCAGATTATTAATGGGTATCCTGACAATACATATGGTCTCAATCAGCCGGTGACTCGGGCGCAGGCTGCTAAAATGATTGCGCTGGCGATTAAGGCGAAGCCGAGTCAGGCGTATAAAATGAATTTTACGGATGTGAAGCCGGCTCACGGATCTTATGATCATATTCGGGCGCTCACTGAAAAAGGTTTGTTTGCGAATACGGCGAAATTCAATCCGAATGAACCGCTGACGCGCGGGCAGATGGCGAAGCTGCTGGTTCTCGGTTATAACATTATTACGGATGATAATGATTTTATTCGATTTGCGGATGTGTCGAAGTCGAACGGGGCTTATCAATACATTATTACGATTGCGGAGTTGAATATTACGACGACACGGCCGGGGGCTAAGTTTAATCCGAATGAGTCGGTTACGCGTGCGCAGATGGCGGCGTTTCTTTATCGGACGATTGAGTTTGATAATAAACGTGCGAAAGGGCTGATTACGTACGATGCGAAACAGAAGCGTTATGTGGATCATCAGAAACCGGTGGCGCCCGAACAGCCTAAACCAGAAACTCCAAAGCCGGAACAGCCGAAACCAGATCCGAAACCTGAACCGCCTGTGACTCAGCCTTCATTGGCGGCGCAGACTATTATCAATGTCAATGCGGAGCGGAAGGCGGCGAAAGTGGCGACGCTGCCTGCAGATCCGGCACTTAACCGGATTGCGGCTGCGAAAGCGGAGGATATGGCGAAGTATGGAGAGCTGTCGCATACTTCAAAGACCTACGGCACCGTGCCGGAAATGCTCGCGAAGTTTAATTATAAATGGAAAGCGTATGGAGAGAATATTGCGGCGGGCTATAGCACGGCTAAAGGTGTTACGGAGGCATGGATGGCTTCGCCCGGTCACAAGGAGAATCTGCTGAGCAGTTCATTCAGCCATATGGGAGCGGGGACGGCGACCGGCACGGACGGCACGGTCTATTGGGTCAATCTGTTTTCAAAAAAATAAATGTGGACAGGCCGCTTAATCGCAGCCGGTTAGGGTATAGTGAGAAGATACATATAAGAACGCACCATAGGGGAGGAAACGCAATGAAACAGACAGCTTTCGCGGCAGCGGCCATCATCGCCTGGCTCTGCCTTGCACCCACTTCGCATGCAGCTACACTTGACGAAGTGAAAGAGATTGTCGAACTGTATTATTACGGTGAAAAGCCGATGAATATCAGTAAAGCTAAAACGGTTAATGAAATTATTGCTCAACTGGATGAATACTCGATCTACATGACGCCTGCAGAGTATAAGGAGTATTTGAACCAATACGCGAGTGCGGGACCGTCTACTCAAGTGGCTTCCGTTAATGCGCCGATTATGAATAAAACCAATGTGCAGTCACATATGATGTACGGAAATATCGGTTATTTGAAAATTAAGACTTTTTCAGCGCATCTGTTGGAAGACGTCAATACGCACTGGGCACGCCTGAAAAGTCAAGGCGCGGAGAAACTGATTCTTGATTTGCGTTATAACGGCGGAGGATATGTCGAGAGTGCAGAGCAGTTATTAGGTTTCTTCCCGAAAGTGAAAGATGCCTATAAGCTAAAAACGCGTATGGGAGTTGAGTCAGCAAAAGCGATTCCTGCAAAGAATAAATTCCCGGCTGACACATACGTCCTCGTCAACCGATTCTCAGCTTCCGCGTCTGAAATTGTCGCGGTCAGTGTAAAAGATCAGGAAGCGGCGGTTGTAGTAGGGGAAGGCACGAAAGGCAAAGGAAGCGTGCAGTCGTTATTTGAACTGGAGAACGGCGGCGCGCTGAAGCTGACGACCGGACATTATACTGGACCAAAAGGAACACCGGTACAGCATAAAGGGGTACAGCCGACAATCAAAATGACACCCGGGACAGAGATGACAGGTATTCATAAACGTCTGATTACGGCAGGACTTGCTGAAAAGAAGTACAAGGCGGTTGAAGGGCCAATCAATGTTCCAAGACAGAAAGTATTCAATGTACAGTTCACGCAGCCGATGAACTTTGGACCCGAGAAGAGTTTCGATAAGGTGGAACTTATCAAATTCGGAAGCGTCTCTATACCTACATCGAAAAAAATCACGAATACTAAAACGATATCCATCCAGCCGGCTAAGCCGATGCAGCTGGGTGCGGAATATATGCTCATCGTACACCCCGGCATTAAAAGCACGGGTGGCCGATCCGTTAAACAAGGAACGTACACACCATTTACCGTACAAAAAACACAAACTAAATAAATATAGTCGCCCGGTAGGTAACTTGGTATACTATATGGATGTCATCATATAAACGGAAAGCGAAGGTAGAAAAACTTATGCAAAAGAAACTATGCGTAGTGGGACTCGGGTATATCGGTCTGCCGACAGCAGTCATGTTCGCGAACAGCGGCCTGCAAGTGCACGGCGTCGATAAAAATGAGCGGGCCATCCAGCTCATCAATAATAAACAGCTTCATATAGAAGAAAACGGTTTGCAGCAAAGGCTTGAGCAGGCAGTAGACGAAGGACATTTCACAGCTTCCACCACACCTGTTGAAGCAGATGTCTTCATTATAGCAGTGCCGTCACCGATCAATCCGGACAACACAGCGAACCTGGAATTCATTCGTCAGGCAACGGCTTCGATCGTGCCATTCGTTAAGAAAGGCAATCTCGTCATTCTGGAATCTACCGTTCCGCCGAAGACAGTAGAGAACGTCATGCTGCCGGAACTGCGTAAAACGGATTTAATCATGGGAGAAGAACTATTTGTCTCACATTCACCGGAACGAGTCATACCCGGCAAGATCTTCGAAGAACTTGTCAACAACGACCGCATCGTCGGCGGCATCAATCCGAAGTCAGCTGAAATGACGAAGGAATTGTATCAGGCATTCGTGCAGGGAACGATTCATTTAACGGATGCTACAACAGCGGAACTTGTTAAAGTAATGGAGAACACATACCGCGATGTGAACATTGCATTTGCCAATGAACTCGCGAAAATCGCGGAAGGTATTGATGTGGATATATGGGAAGCTATTAGATTCGCGAACTTCCATCCGCGAGTGAATATCCATACACCGGGGCCGGGCGTAGGCGGTCACTGTATCGCAGTAGATCCATGGTTCTTAGTAGAACTGGCACCGGATAAAGCGGACATCATCAAAAAAGCCCGCCTGACAAATGACGGCATGCCGATGTACACAGCACAGCGCGCGAAGAAGCTGCTATCACAGTATGGTGTGGAGACTGGGAAAGTGGCGGTTCTTGGATTAGCATTCAAAGGCAATGTCGACGATATGCGCGAAAGCCCGGCAACGAAAGTGATCGAGTCACTGCAGGAACTGGGAGTAGAAGTGACTTCATTCGATCCGCACATCAAGGAACTGCAGCATCCGACGCAGACGGCAACACTTGAAGAAGCCATCGGAAATGCTGACTTGCTTCTATTAACTACTGATCATGATGAATTCAAACAACTGGATCCGGCGAGCCTGCAGACGAAGCAGCCGAGACCGATCATGCTCGATACGAAAAACGCTTTGAATCCGGATAAGTGGGAACGGGCGGAATACCGGTATTTCAAACTTGGAGACGGCAAAAAAGAAGGACAGCTTAATCAATGAAAGAAGAAATACTAGGCGTTGCCGTTAATACCGAGAATTATGATGAATTGATTCCGAAAGTCTTCGCGAATATCGAAGAAGGCAAGAAATCACTCGTTGTTGCAATCAATCCAGAGAAGTTGATGAAAGCGAAAGAAGATCCCGAACTGAAAGCACTGCTGAACAGAGCGGAATTTCAAATACCTGACGGCATCGGAGTCATTCTCGCTTCGAAGCTGAAAAAAGGTCAGATTGCTTCGCGGGTAACGGGAATTGATATGATGGACCGCATTGTACAGGAAGCAGCCGTCAGAGGAAAACGGATTTTCCTCTACGGCGCAAAACCTGGAGTGGCGGATGCGGCGGCAGCTAGATTGCAGGAACTGCATCCGAACATTCAGATTGCAGGGGTCCAACACGGATATGAGAAAGATACACAAGTTGTACTTGATGCTATTAATGAAGCGAGACCGGATATTTTGTTTGTGGCGATGGGATCACCGAAGCAGGAGCAATGGATCGAGCAGCATCGAAATCAGTTGCATCCGATACTTTATCAGGGAGTTGGCGGATCGTTTGATGTGCTGGCGGGCAATATCAAACGGGCGCCGGTAGCTTTTCAGAAAGCCGGGGCGGAGTGGCTGTACCGGCTGCTGCTGGAGCCGAGCCGGATCAAGCGGCAGATGAATCTTCCGAAGTTTTTACTGGAAGTTTATAAAAAGAAATGATTTAAAAGTTGACCATAATAAGTTAAATAAAGAAGTTTGGATTCGTCATTGAATCGTTGATCTGCGTTTCAGGCGGACGCGTTCTGGAGGGCCCGCGGTGAGCCAACTTGGTCGCAAGCTCCCGCAAGTTGTCTCACCTGTCGGGCTGATCCTCCCAGAGTCGCCGCCCTGCACTCCGATCAACTAAGTATTTTATAAACAAATTGGCAAATGTAGAAAAATCAACTCGTTTTAAAAAAGTTAAATAATCGAAAAAACATTTCAATATTAAAACATAAACTATCAATCGCATCTTGTAATCTAGTAAACTTAATGATAGAATACGGAAGTGTAAGGATAATTTTCTCTTAGCATATAGCACAATGCCACGCGAAGCGTTACGGTTGGTTGACCGCAAACAAAAAGGCTAGAACAGTTCCCATCTGTTCTAGCCTTTTTGTATGTCGTTTTCCAAACGTAGCCAATTCAACCTATTTTAAAAAACTCTTGGCAAATACTTGCATCTTCCAAAAATATCGGTAGAATAGAAGTTGCGGCAAAAAAGATTTGTCGATGTTTGTTAGCAAACTAGCAAACTTTATAAAATTCAATTGACATCTTGACCGTTCTTATCTATACTTTACTGTGTAATGCCTACTACTTTCATACATAGGTAGTAAATCGGCAAAAACAGAGATACCTAAGAGGAGGAAATTATTCAATGGCTAACCAACCAACGAAATATCGCAAGTTTGTAGTAGGGGCTGCTTCAGCTGCACTAGTAGCATCAGCAGTAGCACCAGTTGCATTCGCGGCAGACTTTTCAGACACAAAAGGCAACACACACGAAGAAGCAATCAAAGCACTATCTGATGCAGGTGTTATCACTGGATATCCAGATGGTACTTTCAAACCCAACAAAACATTAACTCGTTCTGATGTAGTTAAATTGATGGGTAAATGGCTTGTATCTGAAGGATACAAAGTGCCGGCTGACGCTCAGTCGAAACCACGTTTTGCTGACTTGAAGTCTACTTCTAACAAAGAATTGCTAGAAATGGCTGCAGTTGTTTTCGACAACGGTGTATTCGTAGGAACTCCAGACGGAAAACTTGATCCGACTGGCGATATCACACGTGAGAACATGGCAATCGTTATTGTCCGCGCATTCGACCGCGTACACGACATTGATCTTGCTTCTTATGTAGCAGCACAAGACTTCAAAAAAGATGTTACTGACCTAGGTAAAGCAAAAGCAGAAGCTCGTCCGGCAATCGACGTATTGGACTTCTTCGACATCACAAACCCAGCTGCACCTCAGTTCAACCCTAAAGAAACTACAACTCGCGGACACTTTGCAACATTCTTGCATAAGACATTGAACGCTGACTTCTCTGACGTAGAAGGCGGAGTAGTAGCACCAGGTGTTGCATCAGTTAAGGCGGTTAACGCTACGACTGTTGAAGTAACATTCAAAGATGCAGTTGATGCTGACAACCTTAACTCCTTACACTTCTCAATCGACGGTTTGACTGTATCTAACGCTGCAGTAAAACAAACTGACGATAAGACGGTTGTATTGACAACTGCTACTCAAAAGGGTGGAGAAAAATACACAGTTACATTGAATGAAAAAGCAATCGGTTCATTCACTGGTGTATCTGCAGTAGTTCCTGAAAAAATTAACTTGAACACGAAATCAGTACAAGGTGTTGTTGGCCAACAAGTGATCCTTTCTGCTGATATTGGCGTGAAAGAAGCAGGCGTTCCTGTAACTTTCAACGTAAAAGCTAACACAACAGGTACATTGAATAAAGACCAAGTGTTTGAAGTAGTAACAAACGCTGATGGTATCGCTACGTTCTCTTATACACAATACAATGCTGGTAACGATACAGTAACTGTATATCCAACTGGTAAAGCGGACCTACGTGAACAAGGTACGGTTTATTGGGAGAATGCTGCTCAATTAACAATCAAAGATATCACGGAAGCTACTACACTAGCTAACGGATCTAAAAAAGCATACGAAATCAACTCTGCAAAGAATGCTAACAAAGTAGTATTTGTTACTTTCAAAGAGAACTTGAACGTTACACCTGACAAATTAGTTAAAACAATTAAGGCTGAAGGTGTATCTACGTATAACTTAGATACAGTTACAGGCGTACCAACAACTACATCTGCTGACTACCCATACAAAGCATCTACAGGCGGCGAAGCAGTTATCGCTGTTAAATTAGATGGTAAAGGTAAAGCGAATCTAGTTCTAACTGGTGCTAACGCAACTGCAACGCCTATCGTATACGAAGGTAAGCAATTAGCTGGCACGAATGGCACAAGCCAATTCAACTTTGATGCAAAGTATGATGCAAGAGCTATGCAAGCATCAGCTACACCTGTTACATTCAACGTACAACATGCACTTGGATTAACAATTGCAGCTGAAGGCGTACAAAATGCAGCAACATACAAAAACGCTACTGAAACAGGCGGCCGTGACTACACAGTTACTTTCAACACGAAAGATGGTAAAGCTGCAGCTCCTGGAACAGTTGTCAATGTTGCAATCAACACTGAAAACATCAAAGGATCTCTATACCTTCTAGATTCTGATAATAAAGCAGTTACTGCTGTTAAAGATGGCGATACTAACATCTATAAAGTACTAGTAGAAAAAGACGGTAAAGCGACATTTACAGTTGCAAGCACTGTTGAAAACGACTATGTAGCTCCTGTTGCATTCATCGACAACGGTAAGACAAACGGTAAATTGGATGCTGACGACCTACAAACTGCTGGAGAAGTAACATACTTCGTAGACGCTGTTGAATACACTGCTAACTTGAAAGCTGTTGACAAAAACGGCAAGAAAGTTTCTACAGTTGTTGCTAACGGTGCAGAGCCTGCAACGTTCATTTATCAACTAGTTGACCAAAACGGTAAGCCACGTTCTTCTAAAGATGCAACTACTGTATCATTTGAAGTTCAAGCAGGAACAGGAAATATTTCTGCGAACGGAACACCTATTGCAGCAGGTACAACTAAAACAGTTCCAGCAGTAATCACTGCAGGTCAAACAGAAGCAAAAGTTAATGTTGTAGCGGCTACTCCAACTACAGCAACTGTAACTGCTACTGGATCTAAAGCAGGTGTTGTATTACCTTCTACAAATCCATCATCTGTATCTGTGAACTTCTCTCAATACGGTTCTGCAGCTATTACAGGTACTGTTACAAACCTTAATACAGCACTAGAAGTATTAACAATCAACGATACAGTTTATAATTATGCAAATGCTAAAGCATACCAAATCAAAGGCAGCGCAGTAACGAAATCTGCGTTTGAAAGCGAAATCGTAACTGGTACATCAAAAGTATCTGTAACTGTTGATGCAGATGGCAAGTTTACGTTTAACGTATTGGATGCTAATGCTACAATTCCGGGTGTAGACCCAGTTGTTAAGAGCGTCGATGTTACAGCACCAGATACTATTGTAGTAACATTCTCTGATAATGTAACTCCGGCTACACCACTTGCAACTCAATTTGCAATTGACTTCAATAAAGATGGTGTTATTTCATCAGATGAATATGCGACAGTCGCTTCTACTTCTACTGACAAATTGACATTAACTTTCGCTTCAAAACATAACGTTGGCGCTGCAGCAACTGTTTCAGTTCCAAACCTAGTTTACACACCGAGTACATCAACTCCTGCAGGTAATCTAGTGGTTGATGGAAAGACAATTGACGGTTTCAATGCGGCTGTTAAAGTACCTGCAGTTGCACACGGAGTCACAGTTTCAGCTACACCGGCAGCTACACCAGGCGTTGCTGCATCAACTCTAAGCGCTAAGTTGTCTATTCCAACTGGAACTATTACTACAGCGGGTATTCTAAACGTAAGTCTTCAAGCTGACAAAGCAGGAATTACACCAGCAGTTACTGTACCTGTTTCTGTGACTTTGTTAGATGATGAAAAAGTTGTAGCAAGCAAGATTGCTGCTGAACTTAATAAGTTGACAGTTTTAACTGATAAATTCACGGTTACTTCAGATGGTGCTGACGTAGTTGTAGTTTCAAAAGATACAGCAACTGAAGCTTCAACAACTTTAGTAGTTGATACTGTAGCTGGCGGAACAGCAGCAGGAACAGCAGCTGCGCCAACTGCTGGTACTAGTACTGCAGGCGTTGTAGGGTCAACTGCTGTAACTAACGCAAAATTCACAGCCGTAACTGCAACAGCTAATGTTAAACCACTTACTGTTAATGTTTACTCAAACGGTAAAGTACTGATTGACAAATCTTATACTGTAGCTGTAAATGCACTAGATACTGCAGATACTGTAGCGACTAAAGTTGCGGCAGCATTGAACGCAGATACAACTATCACAAATGCATATACAGTAACTGTTAATGCTGATACTGTAACTTTAACAAACAAAGATAAAGGTAATTACACAACTACTATTTCTGTTAACTAAAGTTCGAGTGTCATAAAGTTACTGGTGCCTGTGCACCACACAATTCAGACGCTATTCTGACAATATGATAGTATAGTAACTGAAGAAAAAATGATCCTGCGGAGAGCAATCTCGGCAGGGTCTTTTTCTATTCTGAGAATGCTCCTTCTCGGAACTTCATAACGCAAACAAGCCCTCGATCCGTAAGTGGAAAGAGGGCTTGTTGTGTTGGAAGGTTGCCATATACCAAACGGCAACTCCAGTCCGAGTCATATGCAGTTCAATCAAACGTTGTCGCCTTCAAAAAGTCCATCCGGACAAAAATCACCAAGATTTCTTCGGATGACTTTTCTTATTTCCATGAAGAACATCTGAAAATTAAGCTTCATTTCATTAATACAATATGCAAAAAAGTGAACACAAAAAAGAAAGGCATGCCAAAGAAGCCCTTCTTTAAAGGTTAAAAAAATTTGAGCGAGTTGTTAGTGGGCTAAGCTGCTTTCTTATATGTATGATAAAGACCATTCAGTACAGGCATCGCTTCAAGTTTTGTCTCTTCCGCTGAAGTCTGGAGATACGTTGGTGAAGTAATTGGCGTCTTGCCGTCGATGCCTTGATGTGTCCGATCATTGTTATAATAGCTAATGTATTCTCGTAAAAGAAAATGTAAATGCCGCTCATTCAGTGGGATGATGTGGTCCAACAGTTCTCTCTTCACTGTACCAATAACTCTTTCTGCATAAGGATTTTGCCATGGGGAGCGATAAGCCGTCTTCTTCGAAGCGATTCCCGTTGATCGTAAAAAAGCTTGAAATGCTTTGGAACAGAAAATTGGATCGTTGTCATGCAATAAATACTTGGGTACTTTCCCATAAGGTGTTGCGTTTCGAAATTGCTGGATGGTCCATTCAGCAGTCGGGTTTGTAGTGACAGCGAAGTAAACGATTTCCCGGCTCTGATGGTGGATGACGACTAAGCCGTACAACACTCGGAACTTTAATGTAGGGATGGTAAAGAAATCGGTCGCCCACAGATCGTGATGATGATTACTCAGGAACAACTTCCAAGACTGTACTTGTTTTTGCGAAGGAGGCTTCCTGGTAGTAGGCAGGTATTTGGCGATTGTATTGGGTGCAGGCGACATTTCAATCCCTAAAACTAGCAATCTTTCATGAATTTTCTCCGGTGACAACAAGGGGTTTTCCTTATGTATGCGTTTAATCAATTGAATGGTTGCTGGCGATATGTTTGGCCGGCCTGTTTTCTTAGAAATCCGTCGCCAATGGAACTTAAAAGCTGTCCGATGCCACCGGATAACGGTCTCGGGCTGGACTATCGTCAATAGCTCTTCCCAGTGCCCTACATATTTCGAAAGAAACACCCATAGCTGTCGAAATGCTGGTGTTAGCGTAGGCTTAGGAAGCTTCTTTTTCTCGTATCGTTGTACATATAATGCCAGTTGACTCCTAAGAGCAATATTTTCCATTCTGACGGACTGTGTCGATTGGGAGTAGAGCCGTAGGAAGCGACCCAGATAGCGTAGCCATTCCATGCAGTAGTTACGTAGTTTATTAATGTTCATGACGATTCCTCCTTGCTAGTTGCTTTTGTATTCCATTGTAGCTGATTATCAGAAGCTACGGAATATTTGGAAGAGAAGCCTTGCCTCTATATATTACGGGCTTTCGACAAAACATATCTTTTAAATCTGTTGGTTTTAGTTCATCAGCCACCTTATTCTAGTAGATTAAAGAAAAGAAAAGATGATCTAGTGTATTATGAAGCCGTATATTCAGCCCTGAAAGAGAAAGGGTTTGAGACCGTAAATGAAGTACATGATTATATAGGTCAATTTCTGGTCATGCTATCGGATTGCTTATATATAATTGAAAATCACTTCTACAAGATTGTCGCCATCGACATTTATCGAATGAAAGTCAGACTGTTGGAGACAGACGAAAAGTGGACACTGTTATATGACGATTATGATAAAACCATCAAACACAAGTTGTGAATAGAGAAGTTTGAGAAGATTGCGGTGAAAATGGAATGCAAGTATTTGAAAAAGGACTGAATGAATATCAGAAGGTTGAAGAGCATCTGTTGTATTGACTAAATCCAAGTCGTGATATTGCTTTTAATAAGCTCATATTCCACTATACTCAGCAAGGCTTTTATGAAGAGGTATTGAAAACGAATAGGAACTTTTCTACATATAGTTATAAAAACATCAAAATACTAATCATGTATAACCCGGCTTCCATCTATGGAGGCAGGGTTATTTCGATTAATGAAATTCGAAGTGACCAAGCTGTGTTCACCATGTATGTTGTTGTTTTAAAACGCTCTTTATTTTCTTTTTAATCGTTGACGGCATAGTAGCAATGATCATCTCAATGACTTCGGCGTTAGAAATTAGTTTGTAAGGTAGAAAAAACTTTTATCTACGTATTAAACAAATATGAAGCAGACAGAATTAACCGTAACAGCAGAGAAGTAACCGAACTGAAAGCTGAATGCTATCTGGTTGCGTCAATAATATATTTGGCACTGCGGTTGTCCAAGTCCCGAATAATTGAATCACGGAAATAATGTTGCATGATCAATGTCACATTACTAAACTGAATGCTGTTTTGGGAGTAATCATAGGAATTGAGAATTTGAGAAAAGTAATACTCTCTCATGATACAACAATAGACTTTATTGCCATCCATGTTTTAGAGCTCTAGGTAAAGAGATTTTTAGGGAGTGATTATCAAGAAATATAAAAATGGAAGTTCGAGACTCTCACTTTTTTTAAAATAAAACACCGGCATATTGAGCACAAGGTTAAAGCTTTTGACTGCTAGATATTTGGATGCCAATGATAGCTCGTTGTCTAATTTAGGATCTAGCTTATATTCTCCTTCATCTTTCAAATACGGGGGAGTACATCGACCAAATACGACAAAGCGCTAATACGGTTAGGGACTGAAAATAAGTTATAAGTTTTAAGATTAAATAAGGACTTTAATAGTTCCATAGGTGTATGTGTATTTGATTAGAAAAAATCTAGTAATAGGAATAATAAGTAATTTTGATAGCGAATAGATAACGATTAATTAGAAAATAACAGGATAAATATCTAATAATATGCTAAACTAGTTTCTAGGCGATAGTCTATAACAAATAGGAGGTTGAGGAAATGAAAAAAAACAGTTACAAGTTATTTAAAGCGGCTTTAGCTACCACAGTTGCGACGGGCACATTAGTAGCGGTTGTGCCGACTAATGCGGATGCAGCAGAAGTTTTCAAAGATGTTAAGCCGGGAATCCATTATTACGAACCGGTTTTGGAATTAAGTTCACGTGGCGTGGTTAAAGGCTATGACGATGGTACATATCGACCTAATGCTTCTGTAACCCGGGGACAAGCTTCTAAAATATTGGCTATGGTATTAGGCCTGGACACAACAAATGTGAAGGATCCCGGCTTTAAAGATGTCAGCAAAGCGAATGGATATTACGGAGCAATTGCAGCACTTGCAGAAGCTGGTTTTATCAAAGGTTATGATGATAAGACATTTAAACCGAACGACAATCTAAAGCGTTCTCAGATGGCGAAAATTTTGGCGCTGGGTTTTGAACTTGAAGAGCAGGGATTAACGGACAATCGATTTAAAGATATTAAGAAGAGTGACGCTTATGCCGGCTACGTTCAAGCATTGCTGACTAATAACATCACAACAGGTACAACTGCGACAACTTTCTCGCCGAACGGCTTAGTTACACGAGGCCAAATGGCGACGTTTGTAGTACGGACAGAGCAGGCAGTTGCAAAAACCGAAACTGAAGTTGTTCAAGTAAATACATCTATTACAAAACTGAATTCTGACACAGTAGAAACGGCTGCTGGGGAGTTTAAAATTTCTTCGGAGTTAAAAACAGTTTTAAATCCAAATAATCAAAATGTGCTTGCCGATGCTGTGATTGTAGGAGTAGCCAAAGACGGAGTGCTAACGGAAATTAAATCAGTTCAAATTAAGGCTAACGGCACAGCTGAACAGCCACTTGTACTAGATGGCGGAAACGGCATACTTTCCAGCAACATTAATGTAGGCGGAAGCTTCATTGAGCTAAAGAGCCTTACATTGAATGGCGATATCACAATAGGGAACAATCCGGTTGAAAATGCAATGTCATCCAGATTGCTTGTTTCTAAAGAAACGGTACCTGCGCGCATTCAAGGTGTAGTTTTGGGAGACGGATTCGAAATTAAAGGGGAAGCAATTATTTATAGTGGTGTAAGCGATCTGACTATTAATGTAACAATCCCTAAATTAACAATAACATCATCTGTTGAAATAAAAGGCACTGGAACAATTTCTTCATTAGAAATCACGTCTAAAGATGCGAAAGTTAAATTAGATCCGAAAATGACAGTTCAAACTTTGACTTTGCCGGCTGGCACTGCAGCAAAAGATATAATAGAGAACTTTGATGCAGTCAAGGGGAATATCGGTAAAATCGAAGGGGAAATAACAAAGCCTACTCCACCGTCCGCTGGTGATAATGGCAACGGAGGTTCAACAGCACTGCCTGGAAACTCCATACTTAATTCTGCGATTGCTGATCAGGTCAATAGCTTGCCGACGGTTAATGGATTGGCTGTAGCCATCTCAGGCAACATTGTTAATGTAGTATTTGATCAAAGTAAAGACGTAAGAGTAAATGACGTTTCAGGCGTAGCTGAGAATGTTTTCAATGTATTTAAAACAGGAACTACAATTGATCAAGCTGATGTAGCCATTACGACTAACGGGAATTATACACCAATCGCTTCAGCGAGTAATGTAAATACAAATCAAGATTTTTCAACGCTTTGGAATAACGCACTTGCTAAAGCAGGAGTTTCTGGAAATACTCGACTAAGTGTATTGGCAGGAAATTCAATTTCTGTTCATGTAAGTGGAAAAATAAATAATAATGCTTTCAATGATACGTATACTTTCGTATTTTCTAATCTGAATTAAATCCTATTTTAAAGGTCTTCTTCCAAAAAAGGAGAAGGCCTTTTTCTTATTGACTTTAATTCCATAGTTGATAAAATCTACTGTAATCTTTCCAGACTTTCTGTTAAACTTGGAGACAATAGAGAAGAAGGAGATACATATGAAAAAAAAGTGGAAAATCATTATCAGTTCGTTAGTGTTAGTTATTGCTCTGTGCAGTGGTTATCTCTTATACATATTCAAATTCAAGGAGTATGACGTAGCAGATGAAGAAGTATCGAAGATTGTGGATGATCCGTACGAGGTTGAATTACCGGACGGATCAAGACTGATTATGGGGGAAGACGGAAAAAGTGAGATTAAGCCTGCAGACAGCTCTTCTGCTTTATCTGAAGGCGGCTCAGTAGATTCAGTCACAGATGGAACGACCGGATCAACTTCTAATGATCTGCAGTCAGCCGCTGTACAAGGAAGCCAAACCGATCAAGAAGACCAATCAGATCAACAGACATCAACTACCCAGTCGGATAGCCATTCGAATTCATCTTCTGGAAATCCGTCATCTGCAGCTGGAAATCCAACCGTGAAGCCTGACGGCAAGGCAACGGTTGCCTCCATCAAAGGGAGATATGAGCCGACGCTTAATAATCTGCAAGGACAGGTGGATGGCAAATTAAATTCATTGATCGGGCGTGCTAAGAGTGAGTATAGCGCGAAGAAAGCAAATGGGGAGGGCATCGACTTTGGTTATTTCTATAACAAATACATGTCTGCAGCGAACGGCCTGGAAGCACAGACTGATGCGGTATTTGAAGGAGTAGTAGGTGCTTTAGAACGGGATTTGCAGGCAAATGGCTATGACAAGTCCTATTCGCAGAGTGTCCGGGATGAGTATGCAGCGAAGAAGAAAGCAAGTCGTGAAAGTCTTCTAAATAAAGCGATGGGACGATAACAATTAAGCGGATATCCAAAAGGATAAGTTCCTTGTGGATATCCGTTTTTATATATGCAAAAAACATGAACAGGAAGTAGTCTATTAAAACTAGTTATGAAATTAAACTTTGGAAAATAGATACATATTATAAATAGGCTATGATATACTATAACCAAGTTTGTCGAAAAGGAGCACTATATACATATGGAAGAGACTATTAGTTTACAGGAGTTATTTAGCACTCTGAAAAAGCGCCTGGGTCTGATTATTAGCTCATTGGTCCTGGCTGTTGTAATTGCTGCGGTTGTCAGCTATTTCTTTTTAACGCCCATCTATCAGGCATCCACACAAATTTTAGTCAATCAGCAGGAAGCTGAGACACAGGCGTTTAATTCCCAGGATATCCAAACGAATCTACAACTTATAAATACATATAATGTCATTATAAAAAGCCCGGTCATCCTGTCTAAAGTTATCGAAAACTTAGATTTGGATATCACACCGGCAGAATTGAATTCACAAATCTCGGTGAATAGTGAACAAAACTCTCAAGTAGTGAATGTAACGGTTCAGGATCCTGAGTTCTTCCGAGCTGTTGACATTGCGAACACTACTGCAGAAGTGTTTCAGACTGAAATCGTTAAACTCATGAAAGTTGATAACGTCAACATATTGTCGCCGGCAATCAATATAGAGAATCCGTCTCCCGTAAAACCCAATCCCAAGCTGAATATAGCAATCGCTGCAGTCATCGGCCTGATGATCGGTGTAGGTATTGCGTTCTTGCTGGAGTATCTGGATACGACAGTGAAATCAGAGCAGGACATTGAAGAGTTATTAGGGCTGCCTATTTTAGGTCTAGTCAGTCCAATTGCAAATAAAGACGTTGCAACCAGTAGAAGCCGTCGTAAGAAGAGAGGGTCAAAAGCTCGTGTCAAAAAAGCGCATGTTTAAAAAAAAACAAAAAGTCAAACAGTCGGTGGCACGTAAATTAGTTACACAGACAAACCCTAAATCTGTTGTATCGGAACAGTTCAGAACCATTCGTACGAATATTAACTTCTCAATGCCTGACAAAGAGTTGAAATCTTTGCTGTTCACTTCCGCCGCTCCTGGCGAAGGGAAATCAACAAGCTCGGCCAATACAGCAGTTGTCTTTGCTCAAGAAGGGAAAAAAGTTCTTTTAATCGATAGTGACATGAGAAAGCCGACGACGCATTACACATTTTCCCGAATGAACGCAACAGGTTTGTCAAACTTATTGACGCGGCAATGGGAAATAGATGACGTAATTCAACAAACTGATATAGATGGGTTAGATCTGATCACCAGTGGCCCCATCCCCCCGAATCCAGCTGAATTATTGGGATCCAAAGCAATGGACACACTGATTGGCAAACTTAAAGAAAAATACGATTTGCTGATTTTTGATGCACCGCCTGTCCTTTCCGTGACTGACGCGCAGATTTTATCGAATATATGTGATGGAACCATTCTGGTGCTGAACGCAGGAACTACGGAGAAAGACAGTATTGTGAAAGCTAAAGAAGCGTTGGAATCATCTAAAGCAAACATATTGGGTACTATACTAAATAACTTCGTATTACAAAAAGATCATTATTATTATCAATATTACGGCGAAACAGAGTGAAGAGACCCCCAAGTCTTTTCACTTTTCTTGAATAGAAAAGTAGGAGTGAATTCATGATTGATATACATAGCCATCTATTGTTTGGTGTTGACGATGGCCCGGAAACTATAGAAGGCACAATGCGCATGTTGGAAAAGGCAGTGGAAGAAGGCATCACCCATATGGTAGCCACTTCTCATGTATTTAGTCCCCAATATCACGTGCCGGTTCAAGAGGTTGAGAGTCAAGTTCGCATGATTGCAGATATTTTGAAAGCGGCTGATATAAATTTAACCCTATCAACAGGCCATGAAGTGAGAATACATGAAAAATTGGTTAGTAATCTGCTAAACAAAGAAATCCTGACACTTTCAGGATCACGTTATCTATTGCTTGAATTGCCGACTCAACATGTGCCGGCCTATACAGTGAAAATGATTCAGTCCTTGCTAGTAGAAGGCATCGTTCCGATTATTGCTCATCCAGAACGAAACAAAGGAATTGCGGAGAAACCTGAACGTTTGGAACGCCTTGTTCGGCATGGTGCGCTGGCTCAAGTAACGGCTGGAAGTCTTGCGGGCCATTTTGGTAAAAGTGTGCAGAAATTATCGCTGCAGCTAATAGAGGCAAATTTAATTCACTCATATGGTTCGGATGTACATAATCTTGAAACGCGTCCTTTTTTATTCGAAAAAGGACTTGAATTTATATCAAAGAAAATAGGGGCAGAAACGGTAAATGTGCTGCTTGAGAACAACAAACAGATCATAAATGATAAATTATTGACTATCTATGAACCTGAAATTCCAATTTCTCGTAAATGGTGGCAATTAATTGGTTGAAATGATACTATTAATCTATTAATGACATTATTTTTAAATGAAAATGCCTATATAAACGCAAAGAGTTATAGGTAATAAGAGGTGAGGGATGTTGACGGTGCAAAAAAGAATGACAATGCTGATCGCAATTGATTCCGTCATTGTCTTACTATCTATCTATATCGGCTACTTCATTCTTCACCCGTTTACCAATATTTTTCTGAATAAAATGCTGCTGATCAGTGCGGTTACGATTCAAATAGCTCATCACTTTTTCGCCTGGTATTATGGTCTGTATCGTAAAGCCTGGTCATATGCCTCAATCGGTGAATTAAAATCGATAGTGAAAGCTGTGACACTCACGATAGTGGTTGTAGCGGCCGTGCAGTTTGCATTAACGCAAGATGTGTATATACGGGCGTTGCTGATTACGTGGATGCTGCACGTCATGCTGATTGGCGGCTCCCGGCTGTCATGGCGCCTGGTGCGTGATAACGTGGTAAAAGATAAAAGTCTGTCAATGAAACGCACTATGATTGTCGGTGCTGGACAAGCGGGTACGATGATCGCCCGGCAAGTACTGCATAATCCGAGTTACGGCATGCAGCCGGTCCTTTTTGTAGATGATGACCGCTTGAAGCAAGGTCTGGAGATCTACGGCATGCGAGTGTATGCAGGTACGCAGAATATCGGACAGCTCGTAGATATGCATCATATAGATAAGATTGTCATCGCGATCCCATCGCTTAACAAACAGCCCATGGCAGAACTGATGAAACGCTGTGTCGAAACAGGTGTCAAAACCCAGACGATTCCGCGGATTGAAGACTTGATGACCGGTAAAGTATCTGTACAGGATATGCGCGACGTTAAAATTGAAGATCTGCTTGGCCGTGAGGAAGTCGAATTGGACATGCAGGCAATTGCAGACAAACTGACGGATAAAACCATCATGATTACAGGCGCCGGCGGTTCTATCGGTTCAGAAATCTGCAGGCAGGTGGCAGATTTCAGGCCGAAGAAACTGCTCCTTCTCGGTCATGGCGAAAATTCCATCTATACAATAGACATGGAATTGCGCCAAAAAGTTTCAGCGGATACAGAAATTATTCCTATTATTGCAGATGTACAGGATCGGACACGTATCTTCGATGTAGTCAGCGAAATGAAGCCGGATGTCATCTATCATGCGGCAGCGCATAAACATGTGCCGCTCATGGAATGCAATCCAATGGAAGCAGTAAAGAATAATATTTTCGGTACCAAGAACGTTGCGGAAGCAGCACGTTTCTTCGGCGTCTCACACTTTGTACTGGTGTCGACTGATAAAGCAGTCAACCCGCCAAATGTCATGGGAGCCACGAAACGCTTTGCTGAAATGATTGTACAGAACTTGGCGAAAGACAGCGACACAAAATTTGCGGCAGTGCGTTTCGGCAATGTATTAGGTTCACGCGGCAGTGTCGTTCCGCTCTTTAAAAAGCAAATTGCTAAGGGTGGTCCCGTCACAGTGACCGATCCAGAAATGACCCGATACTTCATGACTATTCCAGAAGCTTCGCGTCTTGTTATCCAAGCAGGCACACTGGCACGCGGTGGCGAAGTATTCGTCCTGGATATGGGAGAGCCCGTGAAGATTGTCGATTTGGCGAAGAACTTGATCAGATTGTCTGGCTACGAAGAAGATGAAATTGGTATCCAGTATTCCGGCATACGCCCGGGTGAAAAACTGTTTGAAGAATTGATGAATGAAAATGAACGTCAGAGTGAACATGTATTTCCCAAGATTTATATCGGGAAGGCTACGCCTATGTCGGAAACGGAGCAACGGTATGTGCTGGAGAAACTGCCCGGTATGATGGAGGATGAGTTGAAAGAGATGTTGATTGGGCTGGCGAACCGGAAGTTTGTGGAGGCGCTGGAGATGGATGTGGTGTAGTTGCCACAAGATAATTTCCTAATCGTCGTTTAAAATCTAAACGTTAGAAGGTTATAAAAGTGAATTTCGCAATAGTAGGATGCGGCTTTATTGCTAAAAAGCATGCTCTCGCAATCCAAAATATTAAAGATGCTAAGCTAGTAGCTGTCTGTGATCGATTACCAGAACTTATGGAACCCTATGTGAAAGAATATGGCGCATTACCTTATACGAGATTAGAAGAGTTATTGCAAGACGAATCTATTGATGTAATTAATATTTGTACTCCGAGTGGAACACACGCCGCGATTGCAGAATTGGCTGCGCAGCACGATAAACATATTATTGTTGAAAAACCCATTGCCATGACTTTGAACGAGACAGAACGAATAATAGAAGCAGCGAAACAGAATGATGGAAAACTTGCAGTTGTACATCCGAATCGCTTCCGTCCTGTAGTAATGAAACTACAGGAAATTTTGGAACAACAACTGTTGGGCACAATCAGTCATGCATTATGTATTGTTAACTGGAATCGGGGTCAAGACTATTATGACCAAGCATCATGGCGCGGAACGAAAGAGCATGATGGCGGTGTACTGATGAACCAAGCTATACATAATATAGATTTACTTTTATCGTTCATGGGAACTCCGATAGAAGTATTCAGTATGGAAGCAACTAGATTGCGAAAGATTGATGCTGAAGATGTTTCTACTGGAATCATCCGTTTTGCGTCTGGCGCACTTGCTACGGTCCAAGCATCTACAACGGTTTATCCAAAAAACTATGAAGAGTCTATTACTATTTTCGGAGAAAAAGGAACGGTGAAGATAGGCGGAACGAATGCATTGTTTTTCGAAACGTTGGATATTCAAGAAATGGATGAAACGGTAACTGACGATTATATTAATGAAGTGAAAAACGATCCTTGGGGCACACCAGGTCATGAACAAATCATACAAGATATGATTTTTGCCATCCAAGAGAATCGCCAGCCAGCAGTAACAGGAGAAGATGGTCGAAATGCATTGGATGTAGTTTTGGCATTTTATCAATCTGCTAAACTAAATAAACCTGTTAGTATCCAGAGAAGGGAAGATAAAGAATGCCAGCCACAAAAACATTCTCAGAAAGCTTAATCAGCAAGTTGCAAAATAAAACCGCAACAGTCGGTGTGGTTGGACTGGGCTATGTTGGCCTTCCATTAGCAGTTGAAAAAGCAAAAGCTGGTTTCTCTGTAATCGGTTTTGATGTGCAAGAAGAAAAAGTACGAATGGTTAACGAAGGAAAGAACTATATTGGTGACGTAATTCAAGAAGACCTTGAAGCATTGGTTCAGGCAAACCAGCTAAGAGCGACAGACGATTACACATTTATCAGAGATGTTGATGCGGTAGCTATTTGTGTACCAACTCCTCTGGATATTTATAAGCAGCCTAATATGGAGTATGTAGAGAGTTCTGCCAAAGCTATTGCGAAACATATCACTCCTGGAACATTGGTAGTATTGGAAAGCACGACTTATCCTGGTACAACGGAAGAATTGATTAAGCCAATTCTAGAAGAAAGTGGACTGGTTATAGGACAAGATGTTTTCTTAGCTTATTCGCCTGAGCGTGTAGATCCAGGTAATAAAGAATTCAACACGAAAAACACACCCAAAGTCGTTGGTGGGATAACGGAAACATGTACTAAAGTGGCGGCAGCTATGTATCGTGCTGTTTTGGATGGAGATGTGCACGAAGTATCTAGTCCTGCAGTGGCAGAAATGGAAAAGCTGCTCGAGAATACGTTCCGTAATATTAATATTGCCTTAGCTAATGAAATGGCTATTCTTTGTTATAAGATGGGGATTGATGTATGGGAAGTTATTGACGCAGCAGCTACTAAGCCTTATGGGTTTATGCCGTTTTATCCGGGACCTGGTTTAGGGGGGCATTGCATACCGATTGATCCTTGGTATTTGACTTGGAAAGCACGTGAGTACAACTATCATACGAAGTTGATTGAAACGGCTGGAGAGATTAATGATAGTATGCCGGATTTTGTGGTGCAGCGTTGTGCGGAGATTTTGAATGAGCAGAAAAAGGCGTTGAATGGCTCGAAAATTTTAGTGCTTGGTGTTGCATATAAAAAGGATATAGATGATTACAGAGAATCACCTGTATTGCCGATTTTAGATCGTTTAACGAAAACGGGCGTTGAATGGGAAGTAGCAGATCCCAATATTCCTGAGTTTAGATTGCATGGAGATGTAGTGAGTACAGTGGAAGTGACTGAAGAGAAGTTGAAGGAAGCGGATCTTGTGGTGATTTCTACGAATCATAGTGTGTTTGATTATGGAATGATTGGTGAGAGAAGCAAAGCGATTTTGGATACGAGAAGTACTTATGGAATGAATAATAGTCAGTGCAACTATTATAAGATTTGATTAGATTATGAATAAAGTTAAAGAATTCATACAATCAAGGGAGTTCGTTAAGTACTTCTTAATGTTTTTTTCTGGAACGTTGTTGGCGCAAATTGTGACTATCGCCATTTCGCCAATACTAACTAGAATTTATACACCGGAAGATTTCGGGATATATGGGGTATATTTAAGTATAGTAAGTTTGCTAATCGTATTTGCAACCGGGCGGTATGAATTTGCGATTAATAGTGTGAAGACAGAAGAAGATGCAGTTTCTATCTATAAAATCGTTAACTATTTGACCGTTTTTGTTTCTGGTTTCTTATTAATTGTTATACTTATGTCTGGTGAAACAATTGTTCGATTACTTAATCTACAAATAGATCCAAGGTTATTGATATTCGTCCCATTCACAATATTGGTTTTGGGATTCCTTCAAAGCTCAACTTATTACCTAAATCGTCATAAGAAATTTGAAGTATTATCCAAATCGAAAATCTATCAAAGCATAGCAAATGCCGTTTCTTCGTTGTCAGCCGGATTTATGAGTTTTGGAGCGCTAGGACTTGTACTGGCTAATGTAGTAAGTGTTTTCTCTTCTCAATTATATCAGCGACTCAGAGGTGTGCGTTCCTTGAAGGTTGAAACCACAAGAGAACAACTAATAGCTAATTTAAAAAAGCACAAAGATTATCCATTGTACAATGCACCTTCTGCTTTTTTTGATACATTGGCATTACAAGCTCCAGTCTTAATATTAGTTAGGTTCTTTTCAGAAAGCATTGTTGGCTTTTATAGCTTAACTGTTCGAGTCTTGGGACTGCCGCTAACGCTGATCTCTACATCAATTTCACAAGTATTTCTAAGCCAGGTTTCTGAATTGAATAGAGAAGGAAAAAGCTACAGAGGGGTAATAGTAAAGGTTGCAAAGTATTTAGCTCTAATAGGGATTTTTCCGTTGCTAGGCTTAATGTTACTTGCACCTTCTTTATTTTCGTTAGTATTCGGTTCTGAGTGGCGCCTGGCGGGTGAATATGCACAGATATTAATGATTGGATATTATTTCAAATTTGTTATCTCCCCTTTAAGTATGGTTTTTTTTATTAATCAAAAGATTAGGTTGCTCTCAGTTATACAAACTATTAGAGCATTTTCGACTGTACTAACATTATTGGTTTTATCAAGTTATTTTGAAGTTCAAACAGTTTTAATTGGATATACTATTCATGAGTGTCTATTCTATGTTGTTTATTTTTATAACATCTTGAGAACTTCAAATTAATTGGATTTGGAGTCTGTGTCTACGTTTCAATTATTCGAAGTGAAAAATTTCACTGTAATTGCTAATTCTTTTTTTGAAATGAAAAACTTTCTAAACTAGATTTCAACTTAACAAAAAGATAAAAAAGTTAGAGAACATAGGTGGTATATTGTTTTATTTAAAGCTCATAACAAATGTATTATTGTCTTTGCAAATTCTTTATCTTCCTGTAGTTGTATATTTTATTGGTAGTCCTAGTACCTCAGTCAGTTTATCTTTAAGTGTTTTTATAGTTTTATTAATAGTCATTCAAGTAATTTTTGGTAATATACAACCAAGAGTTTCAAAATTAATTTTATTATATATTTTTTTAATTTTCTTATTTAGCCTAATAATATTAACTAGTTATTATAACTCCAATATGGACCTTTTAAATTCTGGAAAATTGAATGGCTATATAATTAATATTATTTTACCTCTAACTATAATATTTTTTATGAGTTTATTTAAAGTGTTTAGTTATTCTGTTTTTCCTAAAGCTTCTTTCCTTTTAGGGATACTAGCAATAATTGCTAATTTTCATTTCATATTCACACAACAATTCACATTATCTAGCCGTATATTCTTTATTGAAGATAATCCTATATCTACTGGAAGGATTTTTGGAATGCATTTCCTAATAGGCATGTATTTGTGGAGATTAAGTAATAAAAAAATATATATTTTGTTTATTATTCTATTAGACTTATTTTTTGTTTTCATGAGTGGTTCTAGACAAGTCTTAGTTGCTATGGTTATTACGTCTATAATTACGTTGTTTTTAAACAATTATTTTCAGCTCACATATAAGAAGATTATAAATCATTTTCTGTCTTTGATATTTTTGTCTTTTATATTCTTAATGACTTTTAAACTGTTCAGAAGTACTTTTCTTTACACAAGACTAAATAATGTGGGATTTGAAAGTCTGGGCAGAAATCAATTAATAGAAAACTCTATTAAACTTACCTTTACTGATATAAAAACATTCTTTTTCGGAATAGGTTTTGGAAGTTATTACTCCAAAAGTTTAGATGGTTTTTTTTATCCTCATAATCTTTTGTTAGAAATTCAAGTCGAGATTGGCTTGATTGGATTAATGACTTTTATGTTAATATTTTTTGTTGTTGCAAGATATATTAAAAAGTCATTATTATTAAATAAAAACGTGTTATCTTTTTATTCGATAATATTTTTGTATTCTCTAATTATCTCTATGTTTAGTTTTAATATAAATGGTAATAGTCATGTATTTATTTTTGGCTTTCTAATATTACATGAATATATACAGAATAGGAGATTAAGTAATGTTTAAACAGAATATTATTGATTGGGATGAGTGGAATGAAAAATAAATATATTGTAATATATTACCCATTTCCATTTAACGTTAAATTGAATGTTGGTTCAGGAGTAAGAATGACCAATATGATAAAAGAGTTTCAAAAATTTGGTTTAGATAATAATATCGATATTATTTTTATCCAGGGAAACCAATTAGAGAGAACTCGGCAATTTAAAAAAATTAAAAGTTTAGTCGATCCAAATGATATCCTTTACTGTTACATTGAGTTACCTAATATTCCTCTAATTTTAAGCAATGAGAATCACATCCCCTCCTCCCCTTTAATTGATATAAATTTTTTTAAATTCTTGAAAGGTAATTTTGTTCCCTTTGGAGGGTTTTTGCGAGATATTTATTGGATGTTTGATGACATGTATCCTTTAAAAGGCGTGAAAAAAATTGTAATGGTGCAATTAAATAAATATTATTTAAAACTTTATCAAAAGTATTTTGATGTGTTATTTTTACCGAGTTTGAAAATGAACGAATACGTATTGTCATCACCAGAAAAAGTGCATGCTTTACCTTCAGGTGGGCAATGTAATGTGGCAAGAAATGAACTGCATTTACACCCATCAAAAAAATGGAGGGCAATATATGTTGGTTCTTTGCATGGAACAGCAGGTATCTTAGAATTATTAAAAGCTTTTGAGTTATATAACTTAAATAATCAAACAAATAAGGCCATAGAATTAATATTTATCTGTAGAGAAAATGAATTTGACCTTAATAAAAGCCTTTTTGAACCTTTTATTAATTATGGCTGGCTTAATATTTTTCATGAGGACTCGGAAAATTTGTCTTCGTACTATTTAACTGCGGACTTTGCAATAATTCCTTATTCTAGAAATAAGTATAATGATTTTGCAATGCCTGTTAAAGCTATAGAATATTTAAGTTACGGTCTTCCAATATTATCAACTAATTTAAGTGCTATGACATTATTTATTCGCGAAAATGAATGTGGATATATAGTAGAAGACAATCATGTATCAATTAATAATGGCTTGCTTAAGGTTGTAGAATTAATAGAGAATGGAAACCTGCAAAAGACAAAAATTCTGAGCACTTTTCAAAAAAGCCATACATGGCGAGAGCGGGTTTTAGAAATTGATAAAGCATTAAGAGAGGCTGATATAAGGAATGGAAAGTAACAAAAGCGTGCTTATTATCTCCTCACTAAATAGTTGGGACGATATAAGGATCTTCAAAAAAGAAGCTTGCAGTTTATCAGATAAATATCAAATTACCTATATTTGTGCAGGTGAAAAAGACGAGAAAAAAAGAGAGAACAATATCGACATTATAATACTACGAAAACCGAAAGGAATTATTGATAGACTAAAACATCTTTATACTATTTTAAATGTAATTAGCATGCAAAAAGTAGATATATGTCATTTACACAACCCTGAATTGTTAATATTAGTACCAATTATTACTAAAAGAAATAGTAGTACAAAGATTATTTTTGATATGCATGAAGACTTCGAAGAAGCGATAAAGGATAAATATTGGCTTCCTGTGAGTCTTAGGAATGTTATCTCTAAAATTTATAGCGTTTATTTGAATAGGTTAATGAAATCTCAAATTGATTTCACAATTGTCACAACACCTTTAATAAGAAAAAAGTTCAACGCTTTTAAAAAAATAGAAGTTATAGAAAACTTTGCTCCACTAATTTATCAAGCACCTGGCAAAGAGATAGTTCCTCAAAGTATACAAGGGTGTATAGATAGTAATAAGGATAGCATGAAAATAGTTTTCACTGGATTGATAAACAGGCAAAGAGGTATTTTGGAAGTAATTGAAGCCGTAAAACGAACAGATAATACGGTTTTCATTATGATTGGATTATACTCACAAGAATTTTTAAAAGAATTACGACAAATAATTAAATCTGATAGACTCGAAAATAAGATATATATATTTGAAAGTATTGAATATGATCAGATGGTCGCATCCATGAGACAAATGGATATAGGCATTTTACCTTATTTGCCATATGGTAATCATGTTGTTACCCGACCAAATAAATTATTTGAATATATGATGGCCTCTTTGCCGATAATCAGTTCCAATTTCCCTCTATATGAGGAGGTTATTTCTCAAGGCATCGGATTGAGTGTTAATCCAAATGATATTAAGGATATTCAAGATGCAATTGAAGTGTTATCTGAGTCACCTGAAATTAGAAATAAGATGGGAATAGAAGGCTATAACTTATATTTAGAAAAATATAATTGGAGTATAGAAGAAAAAAAGTTATTTAAAATCTACGAAGATATGTTAGGAGAATTATGATGAGGGTTAAAATGCTGGACCTATCACAACAATACAAATCTATAAGAGAAGATATTCTTTATATACTAGATGAAGTCATGTCTTCTTCCCAATTTATTCTTGGAAACCATGTAAAACAATTGGAACAAGATATTGCTGAAATGAGCAATACGACAAATGGTATCGGTGTTGGCAACGGATCTGATGCGATACATATTGCACTTCAGGCGGCTGACGTAGGGGAAGGCGATGAAGTGATTGTTCCGTCATTTACGTTCTTTGCGACAGCGGGCGCAGTGGCTCGTGCGAATGCCACGCCTGTTTTCGTAGATATCGATCCGATTACTTATAACATTAATCCATCAAAAATTGAAGCAGCTATCACAGAAAAAACAAAAGCGATTATTGCTGTACATCTTTACGGGCAGATGGCTGATATGGATTTAATTATGAATATTGCAAAAAAGCATAACTTACATGTAATTGAAGATGCTGCACAGGCTATGGGTGCTACATATAATGGGAAGCAAGTAGGAGAGATGAGCAGTGCTGCTACATACAGTTTCTTTCCAACGAAGAATCTTGGTGCGTATGGTGATGGTGGTATGATTGTAACAAACAACGAAGAGATTGCCGAGCTGGCACGTGTTATTCGTGTTCATGGAAGTAAACCGAAGTATCATCATCATGTGTTAGGTTATAACAGTCGCCTTGATGAAATGCAGGCTGCAATTTTGAGTGTGAAACTTCCACATCTATCTTCTTGGAGTGATAATCGGCGCAATCATGCCGCTTATTATACAGAAAGATTAAATACCCTGGTCGGAGGCTCTGTCCTCACTCCTGTTGAAATAGTTGGCAGACATCATGTGTACCATCAATATACATTACGTGTTCAGAGACGGGAAGAACTTCAAACATTTTTGAAAGAGCAAGGGATTGCTACGATGGTCTATTACCCAATTCCTTTACATCTGCAACCGGTGTTTAAGGATCTTGGTTATCAAGAAGGCGATCTTCCAGAAACGGAGAAGGCGGCTAAAGAAGTCTTGTCATTACCTATGTTCCCTGAGTTGAAAAGAGAGCAACAGGATTATGTCATTGAGAAGATTGCGGAATTTTATTCTTAACTTTAGAAAGGTGAGTGCATATGTCTGTAACTAAGGGACAAAATATCCTTCTGGGTAATAATATAGTCCTCGGAAATAATATAATTATAGGGAATAATGTTGTGATTTATGAAGATACAATTATTGGAGACAATGTAATCATTCAAGATAATGCAGTGATTGGTAAGCAGCCAACACGAGCAAAAGCGTCTATTCTTTCTGAAGTGAACAAGTTACCTGCGGCAAAGATTGGCTCAGGTGTAACAATAGGAACATCAGCAATCGTGTATGCCAATGCGGAAATTGGCAATGATGTTTTTGTTGCCGATTTAGCAACGATTAGAGAACGTGTAGCAGTAGGCGAAAAAACCATTGTTGGCCGCGGAGTAGCAATTGAGAATGATTGTAAAGTCGGTAGAAGCTGCAAACTTGAAACGAATTGCTACATAACGGCTTACTCTGAGCTTGGTGATTATGTATTTATTGCTCCATGTGTTGTAACAACAAATGATAATTACATGGCGCGAGGTAAAGAACGTTTTGATAAGTTTAAGGGTGTTACCGTCAAAGATGGCGGACGAATTGGTGCTAATGCAACTATCTTGCCGGGTAAGATGGTTCAGGAAGACGGGACTGTGGCGGCAGGGAGTTTGGTTTCCAAGGACGTAGAGAAAGAGAGCCTAGTCGTTGGATCACCAGCTAAGGAAATACGGAAGGTTCCTGATGAGCAGTTATTAAGGAATCAGTGAGGCTGCAAAATGAACATCTGGATTTTAAATCATTATGCTATCTCGCCAAAGTCAAATGGCGGAACTCGCCATTTTGACTTGGCGAGAGAGCTTATAGAAAAGGGTCATTCAGTAAGAATATTTGCATCTTCGTTTAATCATTTTGAACAAAAAGAAACCGTTCAGTATGGCAAGGATGTATATAGGGAAGAGACAATCAATGATGTTGAATACACATGGATCAAAACACCTTCTTATATGAGTTCTTTGAAGAGACTTATAAACATAGGTGTCTTTTCTATACGTCTAAACCATGTGATAAACAGGTATTTCAAGTTCGAGCGGCCGGATTTAATTATTGGATCAAGTGTGCATCCATTAACTCCCCTTGTTGGGATTAGAAAAGCGAAAAAAGCACATGCTTTATTCTATTTTGAGGAACGTGATCTTTGGCCGCAAACATTTATTGATTTTGGAATGATTAGCAAAAAGAATATAGTATCAAAGCTGCTTTTTTCAATAGAAAAGTATCTCTATCGAAATTCTGATAAGGTGATTTTTTTATTTGAGAGGGCAAATGAATATGCATATAAAAATGGACTGCCAGCCAATAAAAATATATATCTTCCCAATGGCTTTAGTGTCGAAAGAGTTAATGCTGTGAAATCATCACAAGAGATAGATAAGTTATTAGCGCCTTATCACGAAAAGAAAGTTTGTGTTTATACGGGAAGTATGGGCGAGGCGAATCATATGATACGGTTGTTAGAATTAGCAGACCTTATGCAGAATAATAAGGAGTACCACTTTTTATTTGTTGGAAACGGTCCGTTAAAATCATCATTGGTAGAGTATGCTGAGGGGAAAAAAATGAAAAACGTTTCATTTCACGCGTCCATTCCAAAAGAACAAATACCCTATTTACTAAATAAGGCACATTGTGGATTGTTATCAATGAAGGATTCGCCGCTTTATAAATGGGGATTTAGTATGAACAAGATATATGATTATCTTTCTGTGGGATTACCAGTTTTGATATATACCGGATTAGAAAGCTTGGGAGAACTGGAAAAAGGAAAAGTAGTATTTTATTCAAACTCAGTAGAAGGTTTACGTGATATGTTGTTACAAGAATCAGATGTAGATAGACAATATATTCAGGACTTTGCGCATGAACACTATTCATGGGAAGTGCTTGCGAATAAATTGTTGGAAGAAGTATATAGGAATCAGGCAGAAGTACACAAAAATTAATTAATTTATGCTTTGTAAGCAGAAGTGAAAGTTGTGACTTACAAGAAGGCATTGTTTATAGGAACCCTTCCTTAACATTTAAATTAATTTTAATTAAGCAAGTGATATCCATCACGGCAGCCGCTTGTTCTATGATAGCTCGCGAAAAACAAGCGGCTACATCCTGCTTCTTTCTCTATTGCCGCTTCGTGGGTAGATAAGAGATGAGCAAGGCAACGGTGCGCACTTGCGTTATAATGTAATTCATTAATTCACATGTAATAATGTCTTTCTATCTCATTATTAAAAGATGGATGGAGCTAAAAGTATGTGAGATTAATGAATTTCTATATATTGATGTAAGGGAATGTAGATAAAGAAGAGTCTTCTCAAGCTATTGATACATATAATAAAGTAAGTTAAAGGAAATGTTATGAAAAAATTATTTGATTTTTGGGTTAGCCTTTTAGCGATATTATTTTTATCTCCTGTTATCTTAATTACAGCTTTATTAATCAGAATAAAGATAGGGTCACCAATACTATTTAAACAAGAGCGCCCGGGTTTAAAGGGACAGACTTTTCATGTCTATAAGTTTCGTACGATGACTGATGAGCATGATAATCGAGGAGAATTATTACCCGATCACGTACGTCTCACATCATTTGGAAAATTGATAAGGGAATTGAGCTTGGATGAACTTCCTCAGCTATGGAACGTTTTAAATGGTGATATGAGTTTTGTCGGACCACGCCCATTATTAGTGGAATACTTGCCTCTATACGATGAACGGCAGGCGAGGCGGCATGATGTCCGACCAGGCATTACAGGGTGGGCACAGGTGAATGGTCGTAACGCAATTTCATGGGAAGACAAGTTCGAGTTGGATGTTTGGTATGTAGAAAATCAGACATTTTGGTTGGATGTGAAAATTTTGTTTATGACAGTAGCTAAGGTATTTAAATCGGAAGGCATCAACCAGGCTGGTGAGGCGACGATTCAGAAGTTTAGGGGCAGTGAAATTGAAACAGCGGCAGATAAGGATGAGGGACGATGAGGAATGTAATTATAATCGGGGATAGCGGACATGCCAAAGTGGTAGAAGATGTCGTAAACTCAGACGGAATGAAAGTCATTGCCAAATTGGATGACAAGTATGAGACGGTTATTTCAAATGTCTCATTGTTGATGGGCCCAATTAGTTACTTATTTGATTTGCTCGGGAAAGATCCTGAGGCAGGCGTTATAATTGGAATTGGGTCCAATCAGGTCCGAGAACAACTTGTCAATTCATTTCAGCTACCATCAAATTCTTATGTCACAGTTATTCATCGGTCGGCAATTGTTAGCCCTAGTGTAAAATTAGGCGATGGCGTGGTTGTAATGCCGGGGGCGGTGATCAATGCTGCAACAGTAATTGGCGACCATGTTATTATCAACAGTGCTAGTGTAGTAGAGCATGATTGTTTTGTAGGAGATTTTGCGCACGTCTCGCCTGGAGCGGTATTGACGGGAGGAGTTCAAATTGGAAAGGGAACCCATGTAGGTGCAGGGGCTTCAATAATCCCCCAAAAAAAGATTGGGGCTTGGTCAATAATAGGAGCAGGAGCTGTCGTTACGTCTGAAATAAATGGCGGCGCCACTGCTGTCGGTGTTCCCGCAATAGTAGTTAAGAGAGAAGGTACATAACAGATGAAACGAATTTTATTATCCCCTCCCCATATGAGCGGGACGGAACAGACCTACATAAATCAGGCATTTGAAACGAATTGGATCGCGCCGCTTGGTCCGAATGTAGATGCGTTTGAAAATGAGTTGACGGAGTACATAGGAACAAATGGTGCTGCTGCAACTTCTTCGGGTACAGCGGCAATACATTTGGCTCTTGAATTGCTTGGAGTTGGAACTGGCGATATAGTTTTTTGTTCCAGTTTGACATTTGTGGCGAGTGCGAATCCAATTCTTTACACAGGCGCAACACCAGTTTTTATTGATTCAGAGGAAGAGACGTGGAATATGTCACCTATCTCTTTGGCATGCGCATTTGAAGACGCGATGGCGAAACGGCAATTACCTAAAGCGGTCATCGTGGTAAATCTCTATGGTCAAAGTGCAAAGATAGATGAAATCGTTGAGCTTTGTAATCGATATGAAGTTCCGATGATCGAGGATGCAGCCGAGTCGCTTGGTTCTCTCTATAAAGGTAAAAAAAGTGGCTCATTTGGGGGGTTTGGAGTTTACTCGTTCAATGGAAATAAGATTATCACTACATCCGGCGGCGGCATGCTCGTCTCAAATGATGTAGAAGCATTGTCGAAATCTAGATTTTTGGCTACTCAAGCACGTGATACTGCAAAACATTATCAACATAGTACGGTAGGCTATAATTATCGGATGAGTAATATTTTAGCGGGTGTTGGACGTGCTCAGTTAAAAGTGTTGGATGAGCGGGTCGAGGCTAGACGAGCTGTTTTTAAACGATATTCGGAAGCGTTGGGAGACATTGATGGCATTCAATTTATGCCTGAGTTAAAAGATACATATTCAAATCGCTGGTTGACGGCAATGACGTTGAACCCAGAAAAGCTTGAAGTGACGCCGTACGATTTAATCGATGTGTTGGAATCGGAGAATATTGAGGCGCGACCTGTATGGAAGCCTCTTCATTTGCAGCCGCTATTTGAAGGGTGTAAGTTTTATGCTCATGCACACGGAGATGTTGTGAGTGAGAGGTTGTTTACTGGAGGAGTTTGTTTGCCATCCGGGTCCAGCATGACGGTAGGTGAGCAGGAGAGGGTAATTAGAGTAGTCCGTGAGTGTTTGACTAAGTAACGCATTTAACAATGACAAATTTATTTTTGAGAAAAGGTACCAAGTACACACAATTCAAGGAAATACCTTAACAACACCGTTTCATTTCAACAGCTGGAGCAGACTGCAGGTCGAGTCAATTCTCAGCCGAACAATAAGGTACCAGGTACACACACAATTAAATAAATGCTAAAAGACGTATTATTCAATTCATAGATAGGGTGAAGAGTTATGGAGTATTTCATCGATCCCGAAGACGAAGACTACCTCGAGGACAGCGGTCTTGAAGTTGAGGATATATGGGAGCAAGAAGAATGGGAGAAGGAGATACGTGAATACGATCCTGAATCACATTGGGACCCAATTGAAGATGCCGCACGAGAATACATATAAGACCATATGTGTTGCACTTATATGATTTCGAAATTCTTCTGTGTCAACGTTTGTAAACCGTTTAGGGTAAAGTACGTAATTATAAACTCTTAAAATTCATTTTTACTGCCTATTTCGACAGCAAAACTTAATTTTCAATTTTCAAAGCTCGATATTTGCGTATAAATAGGCATGCAAAATTGATTTTTGCCGTTTTGACCGCTGCGCTCTATCCTGGCTATACTTTACACAATGAGAAAGAAGGTGAAATGAGGGCATCTACGGTGATGAGTGTCGGGCTGCAGGGACTAAAAGGGGGACGGATCCGTGTCGAAGCGGATGTCCGGGTCGATAAAGAACAATGTGTGATTATCGGTTTACCGGATACGAGCATCAAAGAATCGAAAGAGCCCATATTGAGCTGTCTGCATCATTTGGACTTTGACTTATCCATGAAGAAAATCACCATTCATTTATCGCCTGCAAATATGCGGAAAAGCGGCACAGGTTTTGACGGAGCGATGCTGCTTGTAGCGTACCAGGAACTGACAGACCAGCCGCTGCCGCTGGATGATTCTATTTGTATCATCACCTCCTTGTCCCTGCATGAAGACTTGGCGAAAATCATGTGGCTTATTAACCGTAAATACAGTGATTATTATGCAAAGCGCTACCGGCATGTCGGGCAAATCTACCAAGGACGCTATTATTCCAAAGAAGCAGACACCCCGCAGGCCATGCTGGCGGTCAGCCGCTACATCCACCGGAATCCCATCGAAACTAAAACTCCTATGGTGAAACAGTTGAACATGTATCCATTCAGTTCATTTCCTTATTACTGCTCATCTGAAATACCTGATTCGTACCTCGATACGGAAGCACTGCCCCGCTATCTGCCTCCGCCCATGGAAAAGACGAAAGAGGCCTATGCTGCCTATTGCCTGATGGAATTGGAAGAGATCATGGAATTTGGGGAGATAGTAAACAAGTTACCGCGATTGTCAGCAGGGCAATAGGTAGTCATGGGACAAGTAGTACCTGGTACATACTCAATAGTGAGAGGTACCAGGTATATACACAAAATACAAACTACCACGGTGTTTGTATGGATATAATGTTGTATTTGAGAGAGTGATTTACCATTTTGTCATGTACATAGTCACTAACTTCGTGTACTCTTAAAATAGGATATTTATAACAAAGTTAAAATTTAGTTAAAGAGGAGGAAGCGATGAAGAAATTAGTACAACTGAGCTGCATGGTGATCATAACATTCATCTTACTGAACACTCAAAACGTATCAGCAGCAGAGACCTATAAAGAATTCGATTCTAAGAAAAATGTAGATCCTTCTCATGAATGGAAAATCAATTTTAACGACAATGTCGAGAAAGAGACAGTCAATGACAAAAATATCTACATAACCGATTCACATGGAAAACATATAAATCTTGAATTTACAATTCCTACAGATAAGCCGAATGCCGTGCAGGTAAAGTCTTCTGCTCCCTATGACTACGGGGAATCCTACACGCTGTTTGTGAAAAATATTAAATCATCTAAAGAAAAACTGCTCCATACGGCTGTTAAAATGAGTTTTACTATCAAACAAAACATGGGTGTGTATATTCCAGATCAATACCTCGAAGCTGCAATTCGAAACTCGATAGGAAAAGAAACAGGTGATATCAGCGAGTATGATATGGAGGATTTGATTGTCCTGCATTTTGATTTCAGAAACCCAGCTGATTTCACCGGTCTATCCTATGCAAAGAACCTCGAAGTGTTCTCTGCTGAATACTCCAATAATTATCCGGAAAGTGCAAAAATCAGCGACATTTCCTTTTTGGAAAACTTTCAGCAACTTGGCGATGTAGATATCAAAAATAACGAAGTCGAGGATATATCTGTATTAGACAAGCTGCCATTATTAGGTTTCGTTGACGTGAGTGGCAACCCTTTAAATGACCAGGCTGCAAATATAGTAAAGAAATTGAAAAATCGCGGCGTCCATGTAGTACATGATCCCTTTTTAAAAGAAGAGGTCGACATACCGGATATTGGCCTTAGAGATTCTGTTAAGATTGCTTTGAACAAGAAAGATAATATCATTACAGTCGGGGATATGCTGCGGCTGGAAAATCTTGTTGCTGTCGGGAAGCAAATCGAAGACTTGACTGGTTTGGAATACGCGACTAATTTAAAACGCCTTTATCTGCAACATAATGAAATCAGTGATATCCGGCCAATCATTCAACTGTTTGATTTACAGGAGCTAAGTCTTGAAAATAATAGAATTGATTTCTTGTCGAATATTTTCTTATTAGAGAAGATGGAAAAGCTATACCTTCACCGCAATCAAATCTCGTATATTGGTAGCTTATCTAGTATGAAAAATCTTCAGATATTGAATTTGCAGGAAAACGTTATTTCCGATATAACTCCTCTTCAAAACTTACCATATCTATCAGAGGTTGTACTGAATAGCAATAAAATAAAAGACATTGCTGCTTTAGAGGAACTGGGCAGACAAAGTTTGAAGAAAGTGTGGATTGTCGATAATCCACTAAGTTCATCATCTGCAACAACCATCAACAGCTTACTAAGCAAGCAAGTTTACGTATCATATGAGCCGCTAAATATTACGAGCTCCCCGCCGCCATTCAGCAGCACGAATGTATTTGGATATAATTTATTGACTGAGAAAGATCCAAGCAGCTTTACAGGACTTAATTATACCGGTCAGGAAAAAAGAAAGATGTTTGATCGTCGGATAAACGACTGGATTGAAACGAGAGCTTATTTGTTCAAAGCACAATTCAGCGACGGCCATGAAATCGAAATTCAAGTGAATCCGGAATTTGAAAATATACAAAATGCACAATTGCAGGCAATGAAGTATGCCAAACAGATCGGACAGCTGCCTGCGGTATTGCGAGCAGGAGTCTATACAGTTTGGATTCATAAGGGGGATCGATCACCAGGCGGAGGCAATAATAATATTCTGATCCACACCGATCGTGCAGAACAGTATATGACATTTGGTGCAATGGAAGAAGTATTGTTCCAATCGGCAGGAATATCCACATTGAATCCTCGCTATGCCAGAAATGCTTATTGGCGTGAAGCACAATTGGCTGACGGAAGATTTATCAGTGAAGTTGCACAAACTACACCGTATGTTGGAGACGTCACTGAGTCTTTTACGGCATACTATTTTATGAAGTATTATCCAGAGCGGCTGAGTCCGGAAATCATCAAGACGATTCAACAAACGATTCCTAACCGTCTGAACTTTTTCGAGCGGCAGGGATTGTAATCGGAGATAAAATTATGAAAGACAGCGGATGTTAGCTTCTCCGCTGTCTTTTTGTTAGGAGTAAAGTGAAAAGTAGGTATCAGGTATATAATAAGAAAAGAAAGAT
>NZ_BRCD01000018.1:0-87306 GCF_023707945.1 Sporosarcina sp. NCCP-2331 | reverse complement strand
AATTACGGTTTCATTCGAATTCACTAGTAAATTAGCCGCCACAGCCAATCGTCTATATCTAATGTACTCTCCTATCGTTTTTCCAGTTTCTTTCTTAAATACCCGCAACAAATGGAATTTGGAGTAACTTGTGAGCGCCGAAAAATAATCTAATCCCAAGTCTTCCAGCAGATGCTGCTCGATATAGGAAATTACAGATTGAGTCACTTTGCTATATTGCATCTCCACCACCTCATTTCCATCATACCTGACTTTCTCACTCCGTTTTTGATGCAAATTGCTAAGGTTTTCTAATAATTCTTCATCGGGGGGGAACAACAGGCCAGAACACCCAATCAGTATAAATTAATCAAAAAAGCACTTCCCTTGAGTAGCAGGAGGTGCTTTTGTTGAATAACTTCAGATGTTTTGTTCTCTGTCGAAATCTATTTTATTAAATTTTACGTCAACACTCTTTATCATTACTACTGCTATCTCGTAAGATTTGCAAATCTCCTTTCGTCGCCGTCTGATAATCTTTCTTCAATTGAATCGTCACCGCACCGTCCATCTCCAAATACGCCCGCTGAATTTCATCCATCGAAAAAACTCCCTGTTTGCGCAGCGCATGTTCCAACTCACGTTTGTCGATGCGGTTCTTCCGCATGGTTTCCCTATCCGGCTGTCCGTCTTTGATCAGGAGTTCTCTTTCACCTGTAATGATGACCTCAATTTTGTCGGATTTATACATAAAATAATCAAACAGCATCTTAATCAGGCACCAGCCCAGCAGTGTCAGCAGCACGGTATACCACTTAACCTCCGTATCATACAGACCGTTCCCGACAATTTCCGAAAGCAAGATGCTCCAAATAAAATCGATCGATGTCAGGTTGGAAACTCCCTTCGCACCTGTCATCTTCATACAAAATACCAACGCTAAAAAACCACTGACCAATTTAAGTCCAATCAACCAGGCTTCCATGATATCTTCCCTCTCCGAAACTACTTTGTTTTACTTAGTTAGTTTCCCGTAATTCGGCAGGTTGAATCATGAAAATAACGGTAAATTAAGGATTCACACTATTTGTCGGTCTTCAAATGTTTGATTTGCTGACCCTATGAGCGAAACCTGCAGTTATGATCACCGACCTGTAAACGGGATGGCCTCACACTAAAAAAGCCATGCAGGAAGTCATTAGAAAATACGCACACAGCCCTTATCTTTAATTAGCTAGAATATCATATACGTCTTACTCCTATAAAGTACAGTTGCCTGTATTTATTTAGTACTTTCAATCAATGAAAATAAAGCGTCGGCTCTTTAGAAGAGCTGACGCTTTATTTTTATGCTATCCGCCTTTTTGCAGCAGCAATTACTTATTCTTCTTTTTCATCGGGATATGAACATGACGCTCTTCCGCTACTTCAATCGCACGGGAATAGCCGGCATCTGCGTGACGGATGACCCCCATACCCGGATCTGAAACGAGTACGCGCTTAATCTTTTCAGCTGCCTCATCTGATCCATCAGCCACCAGTACCTGACCTGCATGGATGGAGTAGCCCATTCCAACACCGCCGCCGTGGTGCAGACTTACCCAGCTCGCTCCGCCGCTTGTATTCACAAGTGCATTCAGGATCGGCCAGTCAGCCACTGCATCACTGCCGTCTTTCATGGATTCTGTTTCACGGTTCGGCGACGCGACCGATCCGCTGTCTAAGTGGTCGCGGCCAAAGACGATCGGCGCACTGATTTCTCCGCTTGCCACCATTTCATTCACTTTAAGCGCGAATTTATGGCGCTCTCCGTATCCAAGCCAGCAAATACGTGCAGGAAGTCCCTGCCATGCCACCATTTCCTGCGCCATATCAATCCAGTTTGTCAGCACTTCGTTATTGCTGAACATTTCCTTCGCCAGTTTATCTGTCTTGTAGATGTCTTCCGGATCGCCTGACAGCGCCACCCAGCGGAACGGTCCGTTACCTTCACAGAACAATGGACGCAGATAAGCCGGGACGAATCCTGGGAAATCAAACGCATTCTCTACTCCTTGTTCTTTCGCATAATGACGGATATTATTTCCATAATCAAATGTTTCCGCTCCGGCTTTTTGCAGGGCTAGCATCGCTTCCACATGCTTCGCCATTGTCTCTAAAGACAATTTCTCATACTGATCCGGGTTTTCTTTGCGAAGCTTCAAAGCTTCTTCGTATGTCATGCCGTTCGGCACATAGCCGTTTCTCGGGTCATGCGCACTTGTCTGGTCCGTTACAATATCGGGAACAATTCCGCGGTCTGCAATTTCCTGATAGACATCTGCGCAGTTTCCGACAAGACCGATCGATCCCGGCTCGCCTTTATCCGTAAGTTCTTTCACTTTCGCCAATGCTTCATCTAGATCCTCATAGATAAAGTCACAGTAGCGTTCTTTAATTTTCCGCTCGATGCGATTTTTATCTACTTCCACGACCAGAATCACTGCTTTCGCCATCTTTCCTGCCAATGGCTGCGCGCCGCTCATTCCGCCCATACCGCCTGTTAAAATGAATTTCCCAGTCAGGTCCGGACTGCCGAATACTTTCTTTCCTGCTTCGACAAAGCTCAGATAGGTTCCCTGAAGAATTCCCTGTGCACCGATATAGATCCAGCTGCCCGCCGTCATCTGTCCATACATCATGAGTCCTTCTTTATCGAGTTTATTGAAGTTCTCCCAGTTTGCATATGCCGGCACTAAGTTGGAATTGGCGATGAGTACGCGCGGGGAATTTTCAAATGTCCGGAACTTGCCGACCGGCTTGCCTGATTGGATCAGCAACGTTTCATCGTTCTCCAATTCCTTCAGCTCTTCAATGATGGCATGATAGCTTTCCCAGTTGCGCGCAGCTTTTCCGATTCCGCCGTATACGACGAGCTCGTCCGGATTTTCTGCTACTTCCGGGTCTAGGTTATTCATGATCATCCGCATAGCAGCTTCCTGCGTCCAGCCTTTACAAGTCAATTCAGTTCCGCGCGGTGCACGGATATTTTTTAACGGTGTATTATTCAAATCAAACCACTCCTCTTATTTAGCTACATAGCTTGAAATAACCATTTTTTGAACTTGAGATGTTCCTTCGAAGATTTCCAGAATACGCTGGTCACGGTACAATCTTTCCACTTTGTATTCTTTCATATAGCCATAGCCGCCGTGAATTTGCACTGCTTTGTTGACTACACGATTGGAAGCTTCTGAAGTGATCAGTTTTGCGATAGAAGCTTCTTTAGACAGACGGTAACCTTTCTTATCTTTGAGGCTGGCAGAGTAGTAGGTGTACAGACGGCTGACAGCAACATCTGATTCCATTTCTGCCATCATCCATTGCAGTCCCTGATAGTTAGAGATTGATTTTCCAAATGCTTCACGCTCTTTTGCATAGTTGACAGTTTCGTCAAGCGCTGCTTGTGAAAGACCGACTGCCATAGCCGCAATTCCGATTCGTCCGCGGTCCACGACCGTCATGGCGATTTTGAAGCCGTCTCCTTCTTCGCCGACTAAATTTTCTTTCGGAATTCTGACGTTTTCGAAAATGACTTCATCTGTCTTCGCGCCGCGGATGCCCATTTTATCATCGCCTGCTCCGAATGACAGACCAGGCGTACCTTTTTCAACGATGAACGCACTGATGCCTTTTGTCCCTTTAGATATATCTGTTTTCGCATAGACAACCAGAGTATCAGCATATGCACCGTTAGTAATAAAAATTTTGGAGCCATTGATGACATACTCATCTCCATCAAGTTTTGCGTTCGTTTTCATTGATCCCACATCTGTTCCGCCGACCGGCTCTGTCAGACAAAAAGCGAATAATTTATCGCCCTGGCATCCAGGCACCAAATATTTTTCTCTCTGTTCTTTATTGGAAGCAAGATATAAACCGTCAATTCCTAAGTAGTGTGCAGTCAGGATAGAACCTGTCGCCGCACAGCCGTATGTGATTTCCTCGACAGCGATTGCTTCAGCAATTGCATCTGCACCTACCCCGCCATCCTCTTCCGGGTAAGCAATGCCGAGAAGACCGAGTTCAGCCATTTTGGGAATATGCTCTTCAGGGAAACGGTTTTCGCGGTCGATTTCTTCGGCTTTTGGTGCGATTACTTCCTTTGTAAAGTTTCTAACCATGTCACGTATGCTTTTTTGCTCATCTGTTAAGTCGAAATTCATTATTCTTCACTCACTTTTCAGTAGTTTTTTTAATCATATTGTTATGCTCACCTAACGCAGGACTTGGTGATTTTATTTGCACAGGCGTCGCCGACAGTTTTACCGGGTTACCTGGAATTCTTGTTTTCCCTGCTACAGGATGCTCTACATCAAGCAGCATTTCGCGTTCTTTTATATGATCAGATTCGCTGATTTCTGCAATATTTAAAATTGTGGAACAAGGGACGCCTGCCTGGCTGATTAAATCAACCGCTTCATCAGCTGTGTAGCCTGACAGCCATTCCTCAAGAATTACTTTAAGCTCCGCTTCGTTCTTTCCGCGCAGAATATCTGTTTTGAAACGCTCATCTTCCAATAACTCTTCCTTTCCCATTACACTGCATAGCTTGACGAATAAAGGTTCATTTGCTGTCGCAATCACGATACTGCCTTCTTTCGTTTCAAAGACATCGAACGGCGCGCTGATCGGGTGACGGCTTCCTATACGCTCAGGAATCACGCCTTCGGATGTATAGCGCATGACGTTGTGCTCGAGCAGAGAGAAAATCGTATCGACCATTGCAACGTCGATCGCCTGGCCAATACCCGTACGCTCGCGGTGGAATAATGCCACCATAATACCGTATGCCGCATAAAGCGCCGCACTCATATCACCAAGGGAAGCACCTGAGCGGGTCGGCGGATTGTCAGGATGACCTGTAATACTTGCGATTCCGCCCATCGCCTGAGCAACCAGATCGTATGCGGGACGCTTTTTCAGCGGTCCGTATTGTCCGAATCCGGAAATAGAGCAATAGATTAAACCTTCGTTGACTTCTTTCAGCGTCTCATAACCCAGTCCGAGATTTTCCATTACACCAGGACGGAAGTTTTCGACGATTACGTCAGCATCTTTAATGAGTTCCATTAAGCTCTCACGGTCATCAGAATCTTTCAAATTCATTTCGATACTCTTCTTGCCGCGGTTTAAAAACATGAAGTAACCGCTCTCTCCATTTTGGAAAGGGCCGAAATGACGCGTGTCATCCCCCAGTTCAGGACGCTCAATTTTTATGACTTCAGCTCCCATATCGGAGAGCATCATCGTACAATAGGGGCCTGCCAGAACCCTCGAAAAGTCCAATACCTTTATTCCTTCTAATGGTTGATTCAATATTATCCGACCTCATTTCCAGCGCGTAATAAAAGCGCTTTCATTACCTTATTTCTACTTTATCAAAAGGTGGATTTTTTCACAGTAGAAAATTATACGATAAAGTACACTTATCTACTGTTGTTTTGTATACTTTTCAATCTTGGGTTTTCTGCAACAAAAAGAGTTATGCAATGAGTCACATTTAAAGGACTTTTTGCATAACTCTTCTTTTATTCAGTATTTAGTGGATAGCACACTGTTCCGATATGCAGTTGGCGTCATGTCTACATGATTTTTAAATACCCTGCTGAAATACTGTGAGGAACTGTAACCAACAGATTCAGCGACCTCATAAATTGTCATATTCAAGTCTTCTAATAGATGCTTGGCTTTCTTCATCCGTCGTTCGGTCAGATAGTAGCTGAATGAACTGCCAGTCGTCTGTTTAAAAATGGCACTGACGTAGTTCGGGCTTAATTCCACTTGCGCCGCCACTGTTTCAAGTCCAATATCTTCGTGATAATGATCTTCAATGAATTGCAGGATTCCCTTTACTGACTTCAAGGACTGTTCATTATGTCCTTCGTCGACTTGCTCGCTATATTCCGTAATGATGGTCTTTACGCAAGCATCAATTTCAGCAAGTGTTTCTAATTCATGTAATTCTTTTGCATGCTTAATTTGCAGCGGCATCATATTTTTCGGACTGGCTCCATTTTGAATTGCGGATTTTGACAGCGAAAACAACAGGTCTAGAACTTGCAGACGGAATTCCTCCGGTTCAATATGAACATGAGACGCAATCGAACAATAAACATCTTCCCACTGCTGACGAACGCCATCCAGATCGCCCAATGAAAATTTCTCCGTTATCGATTGAATTTGCATTTTGTAGTCATAGTATTCCGTTGTCTCAAAGTAATCCAGGTCTTCTATATGAATAATCGAATTCTCGGTTGAAAATAGACGGTATGCCTGTGCTTGCTTACTCTCTTGATAAGAAAGATGCAAATTACGCGCATCTTCAAAGTAATTGCCTATACCAATAGTGACGGTATAATCTGTTTTCCGATTAATTTCTGCACGGATTTTTTCTGCATACTCAATCGAGAGTGCTTTATAATTCGCTTCGTCTACCTGCACAGGCAGCGCAAGCAGAATCGCATACTTCTCTTCCGTCACGAGTACTTTCAACGATTCATAATGTAAATGAGTTTCGCGGATTGCCTGGAGCACTTCTTCTCTCAGCGCATTCTTCCACAGTTCGCCTTTATTTTCCACCAGCCAAGAAAAGTGGTCAATACTTAAGAGAAGAACGGTATTTGGGATGAGAGACAGCTCTGCCAGTTTACTGCGCTCCCAAATCTCTTTCGCATTTTTACTATTGCCGTACAGCAGATCGTACGCGAGACATTCCCGTATAGACCGCAGCATATAAGCCGTATCTCTTTTCTTTTGTCTTCTCTCTCTCTTCAGGTCAGCCCCCGCTTTCATTAGAACCGGCAGCAATTTTTCGGGATCAGCACAAGTTTCTAAGGTATCCAGACAGTCATAAGCGCCGGCTTTTATCAATTGTTTCATTTCATTAAATGAAAAGGTGTCCTTCAGAAATATGATTTTCAGCTGTACGTTTTCCTGCAGTATAGAGGTAAATGTCCCTCTATACTCCACCTCTTCATCCAATGAAATATCGGCAATCAGTAAATCCAGGGCGCGAATCATCTCTGTTTCTTTCAGGCTCGGGATCCATATCACCTGAAATCCCTCTGCTGATAAAATCTGAAATAAAGCTTCATGATGATAGACCCCTACAGTGATCATCGTGTAATCACCCCTTTTTCATCTTAATTTTATCGAGTGCCGTCTGTGCCTCTTCGTATCCAGCATCTGCATGCCTGATTATGCTCATGCCTGGGTCCACGACTAATACCTTTTTCAAACGGTCGGACGCGTCTTCACTACCATCCGCTATGACCGTCATGCCCGAGTGAACAGAGTTTCCGATCCCGACGCCCCCGCCATTTTGAATACTGACCATCGAAGCACCTGCACTGGCATTTAACATGGCGTTTAAAATAGGCCAGTCTGCCACTGTATCACTGCCATCCATCATATTTTCTGTCTCTCTGAACGGCGCCGCCATTGTGCTGCCTTCGGAATGATCGCGCGTAATCGCAACGGGTGCAGACAGCTCGCCGGAACGCACCATTTCATTGATGATGACACCCACCCGCTCCCGTTCTTCATAATCAAGCCAGCAAGTGCGGGCCGGCAAGCCGTAGAAATAAATCTTTTCCTGCACATATTGAATCCAGCGCGACACCCTATGATCATGCGCAAACTCTTCCAAGATCATGTCGTCAATTTTATAGATATCATTCGGATCACCCGACAGCGCAATCCAACGGCAAGGCCCCCGTCCCTCACAGTAGTGGGAGCGCAAGTATTCGGAAGCAAAGCCCGGAAATTCAAAAGCCCGTTCGTACCCCGCTTCATATGCTTGTTTCCGCAAATTATTTCCATATTCAAAAACGATGGCTCCACGTTCTTTAAACGTTACCATCGCCCGAACGTGAGGAATCAGCGAATCCTTCACCAACTTCAAATAGTGATCCAGATTTTTCTTGCGAAGCGCTTTCGACTGTTCCATATCCAGACCGCTCGGAATATAGCCCACCTGAAGATCATGCACAGAAGTCTGATCGGTTACGATATCCGGAATAAAATCCAGTTTCAGTGCTTCCCGATAGCGGTCCGCCACATTGCCGGACAGTGCAATCGCCAATGGCTTCTTCGCTTTTGCCGCTTGCTGCGCTAGCCGGATCGCTTCTTCCAAGGAATCCACTTTAATATCACAGTAATTATTTTTCAGACGCTGATTGATTTTATCTTCAGAAATTTCTACGACAATACATACTCCGCCGTGCATTGTGACAGACAGCGGCTGGGCTGCGCTCATCCCACCAAGTCCTGACGTCAGCACGATTCTGCCCTGCAAGGTGTCGTCAAAATGCCTCTTGGCAATTTCACCCATTGTTTCAAATGTTCCTTGCAGCACTCCCTGGACGCCAATGTATGCCCAGGATGCAGCAGTTGATTGACCGTACATCGTCAGACCTTTTTCATTCAATTTGTCAAATGCTTTGTCTGTTGACCAATGAGGAACCAATACCGAGGAAGCATTGACGATTCGCGGAGAATGAGGAAAGGACGGAAACTTTCCTACCGGCTTGCCTGATTGAATAAGCAAGGTTTCAGTCGGCGACAGTTGTTTCAGTTCACGAATGATCGCTTCTACTGATTCATGATTTCTGGCCGCTTTTCCTCTGCCGCCATATACAATTAGGTCTTTGCTGCTTTCAGCAACGCGCGGATCCAGGCTGTTTAAAAACAGACGCAGCAATCCTTCAATCTCCCAATTTTTACAGCTGATTTCCGTACCTGTCGGAGAAATTAATACGTTTGGCATCTGTAGAACTCCTTTGTCATTCTCTATTTTCATTAGTATATTATAGCTTTTTACCGAGCAGTGAAGTTACTATAACTAATTCCACACTCAGTGCAATATGACATACTTTCTCTATACCAGCAAAGGCGCAATTGCGGGGTCGGCCGTTGCCATGAGACAACTGGCGTGGTCTTCCCCAGCTGGCTCATGGCGTAAGGCAATCTCCAAGCCCCGAAGCGAGTTTAAACTGCAAACACATACTACGTTTAAACCACCCGCAAGGTCGAGATACGGAACCCGTACGAACTAAATTCATACAAAAAAGAACTGCAGCATGAGATAACTTAATCATACAACGAACATGTGCTGAAATCGCTTCTTTTGGATGTGCTATACTGATGGGAAGAATAATTGCAAAGCGGAGGGTTGTCAGATGGATCATCGTTCATTAGTTTATTTCACGACGCTTATCGAAGAAGGAAGCTTTACCCAGGCAGCGAAGGCACTTTTCATCTCGCAGCCGTCTTTAAGCTCTGCCATTAAAAAGTTTGAAGACACAGTCGGACTTAAATTGATTGACCGGAGTACGAGAAATATCTCTTTGACAAAAGAAGGAGAGATTATGTATGAAGAAGCGAAAAAATTACTCAGCCACTTTAATTACTTTCAAAAAGAAGCCATCCGTCTAAAAGAAGACGGACCGCTTGAGCTGCATATCGGCTTAATCGAATCTGTACGATTTTGGCTGCCAAAGCTGCTCGCCTCCTATAGCACGATTCATCCGGATATTCATATCAAATTACTTGAAGTGCTGGGATTCGCTCAAGTGGAAGCTGCCTTGAAAAATTATCAGATTCACCTGGCGATTACTAATCAGCTTTTTGAAAGCGAAGAAATCGAAATGAGCCCGATCTATACAGAGAGACTGGTCGCTTTATTACCCCAAGGACATCCTCTTCAGCATACGGAACATCTCTCCATTAGTGATCTAAAGGGCGAGGAATTCATTATCTGCAAAGAGGGATTCCAGACACGCAACGATATTCTGAATGAATTCCGGAAGTCCGGTATTAAACCTACTATTCATTTTGAGATTGAGCGGTTCGAAACAGCATGCGCCTTAGTAGAAGAAGGTCTCGGCATCACGATTGTTCCAGAGAACTATCTGCGGAAACCAGACCATCCTTCACTGACGGTAAAGAAACTGACCAACAGCAATCTTTCACGGACTGTCTATATTGCTTATATGAAAAACCGCTATCTGCCGCCGGTCATAGAAGAGTTCATTGAAACGACAAAAGAGTTTTTCAAAGATATTTCCTGATCAGCTTGTGCGTTCAGGCATCACATTCTGAACAAATTCTGGTGTTTCGCCCCGGATTGCACGGATGACATTCAAACTGGTACGAGATCGAAGTTCGTACTCGGATTCTTCAGATACATAAGAAGAATGCGGTGTAACAAACACTTCTTCCATATGAAGAAGCTCCTGATCTCTGCCAGGCGGTTCTTCCGTCAATACATCAAGACCCGCACCCGCAAGATGACCTTCTTTCATCACTTTCACCAATGCGTCTTCCTGGATAATCGCCCCTCGGCACGTATTAATGAGGATGGAGCCTTCTTTCAATTGTTTTAATCTGTCGTAATTAAGCAATCCTTCCGTTTCATCAGTCAGCGGAACGTGCAAGCTCAAAATATCCGATCTCTCCAGCAGTTCATCGAGCGTTACGGACTCCACGCTATATTCAGTAAACGCATCTTTCGGCACAAACTCATCGTGCGCAATTACGTTTATACCAAACACTTGGAATTTCCTAGCCACTTCTTTAGCGATGCGGCCAAAGCCGAGCAGTCCGACTGTTCTTCCCTTAAGACGTTTGATCGGCAGTGTATCAAGCGGATTCCAGGCAAAACTTTTCACTTGCTCGTTATAGGCACGCAGTCTCCTCGCTACAGACAATGACAAGGCAATGGTATGGTCGGACACTTCTCCGATACAGTAATCCGCCATATTCGTTACGTATATTCCTTTATCGCAGGCAGCGTCCAAATCAATATGATTAAAGCCTACTCCAGAAGCAGCAATGATTTTACAGTTCTCCAGTTCAGAGATAATATCTGCGCCGCATGGAAAACCGATTTGCGCTACAATACCGTCCGCATATTTTCCAAACGTTTCAAAATCCTCTTTTACAGTGTCACTTCTCGTCACTTTATATTCAATATCGTGATCGTCGTAAATCTCCTTCTCCACATCATGCGCAAACCATTCATCATCTAAAATCCATACCTTCTGCTTTGTCATAGTCCAACATCACTCCTTCTCATTTTGATGTAAAATTCCCACCAGAAGTTCATTTTGCTCCTTAGTTCCAATTGAAATGCGGACATATTCATTCAAGCCCCATGGCGTGCATGGACGAATAATCAGCCCTTTTTCCAGCAGCTTATTAAATAATGCCTGTGCATCGGACTTGATGTGAACAAACAGGAAATTCGTGTAGGACGGAAACACTTCAAATCCTAGCTTTGTAAATTCCTCCGTCAGATACTTCTTGCCTTCTTCGTTCATTTGATAATGTTCTTCCGTAAAATCATTGTCATCCAGCGTAGCTGACGCCGCTTCTATCGCTACCCGGTTCACAGCAAACGGCTCACGCAGACGCAATACAGGTTCGAGCAGTTCTTCCGACGCAACAGCATAGCCTACACGCAAGCCTGCCAAGCTGTAGAATTTCGAGAACGTACGGATGGTAATGATCGGATGTCCGGCCTTGAAGTAGTCAATTCCCGTCTTATACGGTTTCTCACGGACATATTCGATATACGCTTCATCGAGCACAACTGTTACATGGTCAGGAATTTCTTGTATGAATTTCTCCAATGAAGAATCCTCCACAATTGTGCCGGTAGGATTATTCGGATTACAGACAAATACAAGTTTTGTCTTATCCGTAATCTTCGCTTTCATCGCATCCAAATCAAACTGCCAATCCTTTGTAAGCGGCACTTCCACAGGAATTCCGCCCATCAGAAGTGTAGACGAACGGTAAGCGGGGAAAGTAGGGCTTCCGTAAACTACTTCATCTCCTTCATCAATGTACGCACTGACCACCAATGAAATAATATTATCTGCACCGTTGCCTGTGATAACTTGTTCAGGCTGCACTTCATACATCTCTGCCAGATGCTCACGCAGTTTTGTCGCAGATGCATCCGGATACAAATGCACTTCTTCAATTGCCTGCTTCATCGCTGCTTTTGCTTTGGGGGAAGGACCGAGCGGATTTTCGTTAGACGCAAGACGGTGCACTTCCTCCAGCTGCAGCTCCTTCTTTACTGCTTCAATCGATTTGCCCGGTATATATGGTGCGATATCTTTTACACTGGTTCTCCAATTCATTTGAAATACAGCTCCTGTCTTCTATGATGTAATTATTTCGCCAATCCCGGCAAGAATGTAGAAAGTGACGGAATCGCAATTATGATAACAATAATGATCAGCATCGCAACGATAAACGGAACAAGCGCACGGCTGATTCGTTCAATTGAAACTTTACTGATATGCGAAGCAACGAATAAGTTTACTCCAAGCGGAGGTGTAACATAACCGACAGCCAGGTTACAGACCATGATGACGCCGAAGTGAATCGGATCAATGCCTACCGCTACCGCCACCGGCAGCAAAATAGGTGTCAGAATAACCACTGCAGAAATCGTGTCAATAAACATTCCTACTACAAACAAGAACGCACTGACCAGCAGCATCGTAATAATCATATTTTCAGAAATTCCTGTGATGAAATGCGCAATCGTCGCCGGAATCCGTTCGATACTGAGCAAATATGCGAAGGAAATAGAGAAACTGATGATGATGATTACCGGTATATTCAACAGGGTTGCTTCTAAAAATACACTGTAGAGACTCTTTAATGTCAGTTCTTTATAGACAAACAATCCGATAAACAATGCATACATACAGGCAACTGCCGCAGATTCTGTCGGAGAGAATAGCCCGCTGTATATACCGCCTAGTATGACTACCGGAATCAGCAATGCCCATTTCGCATAGTTGATTGCCTTCAGCACTTCCTTGAATGTCGGGAATTTACCTTCAGTAGGAAAATCACGCTTTTTCGCTGTCCGATACGAAACGAACATTAACGCCAGCCCGACGAGTATCCCTGGTATAATACCTGCTAAAAACAGTGCGCCGATGGATACGCCGCCCACAATCCCAAACATGATAAAAGGAATACTCGGCGGTAAAATAACTCCAATGGAGCCGGCAGTGGCAGTAACGGCAGCAGCAAACGGCTTGTCATATCCTTTTTTCGCCATATTGGGAATCATGAATGAACCGATCGCTGCAACCGTCGCAGGACCTGAACCAGAGATTGCTGCAAAGAACATACTGGCAAGAACCGTACCGATGGCCAGACCGCCCGTTAAGTATCCGACAAGAACGCCTGCCAAGTGCAGAAGACGTTTTGAAACTCCGCCTGAACTCATCAACACACCTGCCAGGATAAACAGTGGAATCGACAGTAATGAAAACGAATCAAGAGAAGTGAAGGCCTGCTGCACAATGGAACCGAGCGGCAGATCTGTTGCAAAAACCATTGTGAACAATGCTGATGCGCCAAGAGATATCGCGATAGGAACGCCGATAAGCATAAGAGCAAAGAAACTGATAAATAATACAGCTATTGTCATTGTTCCACCCCCTCAATCTCTTCTTCGAGCAGTTCTCCTTTTATAATCCCTCTGAATTGCTGGATAAGTCTAAGCGCCATGAAAAAAGCTCCAAGAGGGATTACAGAATATGGAATCGCCATTAAAATTCCACTTGAAGGGGCTTTTTGGCCGGTCTCTATTAGCTGCAAAATAAAAAACGTACCCTTATAAGTAATAAACGCCATAAAGGCGAAAAATAAAAATGTAGATAATAAATCTAAAACTTTTTTAAATTTATCATTCATTAAATCCCTCAAAAAAGTTACCCGGATATGTCCGCCCATTTTAATGGCTAAACTGGAACCAATCCACACTTGTGCAACGTGGACATACCGCGCAAATTCTTCTCCCCATACAATACCGCTGCCGAAAAAGTAACGGAAAAGAGCCTGGGAAAAAATCATCAGCAAAATGGCTGCCATCGTCGTAACCAAGAATATTTCTTCAAACTTTTCAATAAAGCGTAAAAACTTCTTCAATGTTTACCATCTCCACTCATTCAATATCCAGCGTGGTGTTTTCATTCGTCTATCCTATCTGCCCTGGAAACGTGTTTGCGCCTGGCACAGTAAATCATTTCGTTAACCGAAGAAAGTGAGAAAAATTTCACCCGGCCATCATCAAAATGTATGATAACCGGGAATAAATTGTCTGACTATACTATTATTCTCTAATTAATTCCATCAAATCATGACCGATTTCTTTTTCGTACTTATCATATACCGGCTTTAACTTTTCAATGATTTCCTGTTTTGTTTCTTCAGGCAGCGTATTTACTTTCAGCGTTTCTCCCAAAAGCTCCATTGCTTTCGCATCGTACTCAACAGATACTTCTCGTTCGTGCTTCGTAAATGCTTCGCCTGCTTCATCGACTACCTTTTGAAGATCTTCAGGAAGTGAATCATAGAACGCTTTGTTCATTACAAGTGCTTCTGCAGTAAATGAGTGATTCATGATTGTCATATAATCTTGAACTTCATACACTTTTGAGCTCTCGATCAACTGACCTGTCGTCTGCATGCCGTCAAAGATATTTTGCTGAAGAGCCGAATACAATTCACCGAATGCATATGGCTGAGGGTTTGCCCCAAGCTCCTTCAGGCTGTCCAAGTGAATGTTGTTTTCCATAGTACGCAGCTTCATTCCTTTGAAATCTTCAATTGTTTCGATTGGTTTTACGTTGTTCGTCATCTGTGTCATTCCTGCACTGCCCCAGCCTAAACCTTTCAGCTGATTCTCTTCCAGCTTTGCATTCAAGATATCTCCAAGCTCGCCATCCAGTTTGCCGTTTGCATCATCTACGTCATCAAATACGAACAGGAAGTCGAGCGCCATAAATTCTTTAACGAAGTTCGTCAATGGTGCAGTCGCGGGGCTTACAGCCTGAATATTTCCTGCCTGAACTGCTTCGATTGCTTCTCGTTCAGAAGCATAAAGTTCACCATTTGAAAACACCTCAACCTGCAGTCTGCCATCTGACTTATCTTCTGCCACTTCTTTAAATTCCATCAAGCCTTTGTGCAGTGCTGAATCTTCCTCTACTGAGTTTGAAATCGTTATTTTATATTTCTTGTCTGAAGAACCGGCATCCGCCTTCTCACTATCACTGCCGCAACCTGCTGCTATCAGTGCCAGCGACATCGCCGCACCCATCATCATTTTCTTCCACATATTATTGCCCCCTTTTTATTTATAAAAATAGTTAGTCTAATAATCTGCTAAACTAGTGTTAATCAATTCTGTTATTATAAGGAAATTTAACCGCTTACATTTCACCATTTAATTTCAGGTAAGGTAATATAAGGTAACAATGCGCAATAATAATTCAAGAGCCTCCTTTACAGTGATTGTTGTTGTAAAAACTTTCATACTTTTCTATTACCTTACCGCAAGTATATTTTAATCGTCTAACTATTACCAATCGCTTTTTTGTATATAGTTATAGTTTTTGGCTATTTATCAGAATACGTTATTAGACTTTATTAAGAAAGTTCTTCATTATGAAAGTCAGGTTTATGTATTTCTATAATTGTAGGAACCATTTTATTTATCCATATTAGCATTCCAGTATGAGTAAACAAAATCACAATAAAAAACCCCTCTCTTGATTATCATTTTTGCAAGAGGGGGCTGTTTCAATCAATACTTTTATTTTTAAGCAAGTTTACTTTAAAAAGACTTTCACCATCATTGGAGAATTTGAATGGGCGCAGGATCTTTCTTCTATTTAATACGAAATCATTTCTTCTGCAGATATTCATTTTTTTACTCAGTCCCGCATCTCCAAATAGGAAAGTGACACCTTCAAATTTGCATTGCGCACGCGAATTTCATTCAGCAGCTCTTGATCTTTGGTCTCCACTTTGCTTCGAATTGCAAAGGTGTAAAGAATCATTGTTCCTAAGTTTGTCGTTTCTACTTGACGAAGATGATACGCTTCTGTTTTTTCATTCAAGATATCATCAAATAGATTCTCGTGATTCAAGTTTTCAGGGACGGTCACTTTTAGAATTTGCGTATCTTTCCCTTTGCCGTAATCGACCTTGTACAGAAGGTAGAAAATCAGACTGGCAAACAGCGTCAACGCGATGGCAAGAGGAAACTGAAAGAGTCCGGCAGTCATCCCAACACATAATCCGAAGAAGATATACGCAATATCTTTAGCGTTCGTGACAGCACTCCGGAAACGGATGAGTGAGAAAACAGCGAATAGACCAAATGCGACGCCTGCATTATCGCTTACGACGTTCATAACTACCGATACGACCACACTCATCATAACAATCGTGTGAACGAAGGCTTGCGAATAACGTTCGCCGTTAAACGTAATTTGGTATACTTTCGTAATAATTAAGCTGAGAACAGCAGCCAGTGCCATCGCGGTAATACTCATCCACATGGTAGGGCTTCCTTCCAATCCATTAGATGAAAACAAGTTCGTGATTTGATCCATTTTCTATTCCTCCTGTAATCGGTTCTTTTAATTCTTTCGGTTCCAAATAGTCAGCCTGCGGCAATACATCTCCGCTCAGCAATTCCATACTCGTACAGAACTTCGAGGCGCTCCGCTGTTCACATTGTAGCTCCTGTAAAATACGCGCAAGCCAAAGCGGCACGCTGTGATCAACTTTCACTTCTAATACGACAAGATCGGGGTCGATGAAGTACTCTCCGTAGGGGCCGTTTTCGATATGCAGATCGTCTTTGCGGCAGCGTAAATCAAAATCAAACGTGATTCTCAGTCCGGAATCATGGATGCCGTGAAGCGCATGCCGGCTGTATGATACGACCATTTCGGGACGTAAGCGATAGAACGTTCGGAAATAATCTATCTCCTTCAAGACCTGCGTATTTGAGGTTTCATATTGGTCTAGCCCAGCCTGGCCATCTTCTTCAAGGTAACGGTAGGCTTCTTTAAGCGGCAGCAGCATCCGTCGTTTATTGACAACTTTCTGATGTTTCTGTTTGACCTCAAAAAAAGCTGTACTGTGGAGATCAGCATCGTCATAGACACGCAAGCGCAGTTTCTGCCGATACTTCAATTTATTTTTCGTCTCGAAATAAATTCCTTTCTCTGCATTGTCGAAGTACAAGCTAGTGACCAAGTATTTTCCGTCGATTCCATTTTTATCGTTACGCATAATAGGTCCAATCTGTTCTGTCAGTTCGGCGTATTGGCGTCGAGTGATCAAGTATTTTTGTTCTTTTCTGCTGAATATTTCAATCGCCATAGTCATCTGCTCCTTTTTGCTGTGTTTCTGTAAAACCTATACTAAATGGCGAACCTTAAATGAACCTTAAAGAAATTCGGTATTAAAAAAGAGATCACACTATGTGATCTCTTACTTTGGCAGCTTGACTATAAAGATAGAACCTGCCGGCTGATTCTTTTTCACCTGAATGGTCCCATCGTGCATCGATACAATCCACTGAGCAATGGATAATCCCAGTCCCATTCCTCCCGTTTCCCTAGTCCGTGCTTTGTCTTCCCGATAAAAACGATCAAACACATGGCCAATATTTTCTTCTCTGATACCGATTCCCGTATCGCTGACTTCAATTACTGCTTTTAGATCTTCCGTATAGGTTTTCACGCTGATCCTGTCGTTTTCGCCTGTATATTTTAAGGCATTATCCAATAAAATCACTATCAGCTGATGAAGGCGTGTTTCATCCGCTTCTATCGCAAAAGGACTGTGACAACTTAGCGTAAAATGCTTTTCCTGTGATTCGGCTATTTCCTGATAAGGCGTGCATATATTCTGGATGAATGAATCCAAATGAATGGACTGCTTTATTATTTGCGTCTCTGCAGAATCCGCTCGAGCCAAAGTCAATAAGTCGGAAGTAAGTTTCGATAAACGTCTCGTTTCCGATAGGCTTAACGCGATATTTTCAAAACGGTCTGCAATCCGTTCCTGAGGCACCGTAAGAAGAAGTTCCAATTTATTCTGGATAATCGTCAAAGGTGTTCGAAGTTCGTGTGACGCGTTTTCTACGAATTCTGCCTGCTTGTTCCATGAATGAATGATGGGCTTCATCATCTTTCTGGATAAAATGAAACTCGCAGAAATAGAAAGAACGATAAAGATCGCCGAGCAGATAATAATCAGTTTTTCAAAGTTGGCAATAATCGTTTGTTCTGCATCGACATTCACCAGTAACTGTGTATAGACCGTTTGATCCTGATCATTCCGATCTTCAAAAAGAATGTATCTGAAGTGGTACAGATCACTGATTTTCGTCATTGTAATCTCGTTCAAATTCGTTTTGTCCAACGTATAATTTGCTAGATAATTTTCATAAAATAAGGTCCCGATTTCATCTTCATTCAGAATATTCCCGGACCCATCCCAATGAATGACAATCATTCGTGGATTCGGCATACCTTTTTGCCTCTCATCAGCCCGTGCAGGCGGGTTTAAGTTACCTTCTTTAGGAGGCAGCCTCAGACTTTCCGGATTATTGCCGGTCAATCTCTCTTTAAATGACAAAAGTTCTTCGTCTGTCTTTGAGAATAGCGTGTTCTGCACTTGGCTGAAAATAATAATGCTGAAAATCGTAAAAATCACTGTAAATGCGATCAAATTAAGAAACATGAATGTCAGCTGTTGCTTCTTGAAGATTAGTCTATTAAACATTTCCTTCACCGCGGTCTTCCAGCATATAACCTAATCCGCGGAAAGTCTTGATGTATTGATCATAATCAAATGCCTTTAAACTTTTCCGTAAATTGCTGGCGTATACTTCGACCACCGTTGTAGAAGTATCAGATTGAAATCCCCATATGCGATCAAATATCTGTTCCTTTGTCAAAATAGCATTTTTATTGTTCACCAAGTACTCCAGCAAATCAAATTGTTTTCCATTCAGCTTAAGGGTCTCCCCGCGTATCTCGGCAGTTTTATTTTTTATATTCAGATCTAATTCTTTAAATGTCAGGATATTTTCTTTAAATAAACCACCTGTTCTTCTTACCATGGCCTCGAGCCTCAATAACAATTCTTCCCGGTGGAACGGTTTCACCAAATAGTCGTCCGCTCCGACCTTAAAACCTTTAATCTTATCATCAATTCCGTCTTTGGCTGTCAGCATAATGACTGGAGTCGTAATATTTTTCTTTCGTAAATTATCCAATACTTCATAGCCGTTTAAATAAGGAAGCATAATATCCAGGATAATGACATCAAAAATATTCTGTTCTGCAAGAAACAGACCTTCTTCCCCATCGTACGCCTGCTCCACATCGAATATTTCCTTAGTGATATCGCAAATTGATTCAGAAAGATATTTGTCATCTTCAATGATCAGCAGTTTCATATAGTGCTCCTCCCATTTCATCACTCACAGTCGCTTCTGGTTACGTACGATTATAAAACTAACTCGAATAAAAGAAAACTTTAAATCAACATATCATTTTTTAAGGTTTGTTTAAGGTTCTACCTGAATAATAGGAATCACAGCAAAATATCGTCTTACAAATTAGATGAAATCTTATTCAGGATAAGGAGCTTAATGATGAGAAAACAACAATCAAGATTTATGAAGATATCCGCCTCTCTTTTGTGCACATCACTTTTATTTGCTTGCAGCAATGATTCGACTAGCGTGAAAAATACAAGCGAGGCTGTAGTTAAAGCCGAAAGCTTGTGTACGATCGGCAATCAGGAAATAGCGAGTGTAAGCAGCGAGAAAGTGCAATATGCCGATGAAGATTTTTATTCGGATTGGGAAAATGCCACGTCTATTCAGTTGAACGGCAGCAGTGCCAGTTCAAAAGGTGATGGAGTCGTAATCAGTGACAAACATACAGTGACGATCAAGTCGGCAGGCGTATATACGATTCAAGGCAAGCTAGATGACGGACAAATCATCGTAGAGACGGAAGACGACGGCATAGTTCGGTTAGTACTGGATGGAGCAGAGATTCATTCTTCTACTTCTTCTGCTATTTATATAAAACAAGCTAAGAAAACTGTGATTTCATTAGAAGAAGGTACTGAAAATATCTTATCTGACGGTGAAAATTATGTGTATGAGAATTCAGAGGAAGATGAACCGAATGCCGCGTTATTCAGTAAGGATGATTTGACAATCAATGGCAGCGGAAAGCTTGTTGTCAATGCTAATTTTAATGACGGGATCACTAGTAAGGACCAATTAAAAATCACGGGCGGCAACATGGAGATTCATGCTGTTGACGACGGTATGCTGGGCCGGGACCTCCTCGCTGTAAAAGATGGCCGTATTCATATTGAAGCAGACGGAGATGGAATGAAATCAACCAATGATCAAGACGTTTCAAAAGGAATCATTGCGATTGAAGGAGGCACCTTTGATATTCTGGCGGCTGACGATGGCATTCAAGCAGAGACTTCCCTGCTGATTGCGGACGGAGATTTCACTGTTTCTTCAGGAGGCGGCAGTTCTGAAAATATAAAGAATACCGGAATGGATCGGGCGGCACCGGGAGAAATGGATTCTGACACCAAAGATGAAAGCACTGATTCTTCCACTCTGAGTGCAAAAGGTTTGAAGGCTAATGAAGAAGTAGCAATTGGTGGTGGAAAAATTATTGTTGATTCATTTGACGATGCAATTCACAGCAATAATTCTATCACGATTACGGGCGGCGATTTACAAGTGGCTGCGGGTGATGACGGAATTCACGCAGATACGTCCATCCTGATCAAAGGAGGCAGTATCGCTATCATGAAGAGTTATGAAGGGATAGAAAGTGAAGCGATCACTATCTCAGACGGAAAAGTTCGTCTGAAGGCATTAGATGACGGCATTAATATTAGCAGCGGCGAGAACTCAGATCAGACTGCACAACAAACAGCTGCTTCTGACCGTCTGCTTTCGATTAGCGGAGGCTATATTTATGTCGATGCAGACGGAGACGGACTTGATTCGAATGGTTCCATTTCGATGACAGGCGGTACAGTACTTGTTAATGGGCCAACGAATAACGGCAATGGCGCTTTGGATTATGACCAAGATTTTGAGATAAGCGGCGGTGTATTGATTGCTGCAGGAAGTTCCGGGATGGCGATGGCTACTTCAGAAGAATCAACTCAGAATACCATCTTGATGAGCTATCCGAAAACCCAAACGGCAGGAACTTTGATTCATTTAGAGGATAGTGAAGGGCAGAATATCGTAACGTTTGCACCCGAAAAAGATTATCAATCAATCGTCATCAGTTCAGCTGACTTAGCAAAAGATGGTTCCTACACTCTTTCTTCAGGAGGAACATCTTCCAGCAAAGAAAGTGACGGTCTTTATGAAGATGGAGTCTATTCAGGAGGGGAAAAAACAACAGAGTTTTTGATTTCCGATTCTGTCACATGGCTTAATGAATCTGGAATAACCACCGCGAAAAGTGGCGGACCCGGTGGTATGGATCAAGGCGGAGCAGGAGCACCGGATGGCGCTAAGCCTCCGGAAGATAGGCAAAATCACGGGGACAAACAACTGCCGCCTCAGGGAAAGGAAGATCCATTTGCTGATTTAGATCAAGAGACAAGAGAACAAGTCCAAAGCATTCTGGAACAGCAAAGAGATGGTTCCATTACATCGGAAGAGGCAAAAAAACAACTGGAGAAATTGGGGGTAGAGCTTCCTCAGCGAAAAGTTCCTGATGCACAAGACAAACCAAAGCAATAGATTTAATGAATATTGTATGCATGCTATTACGTTTACTCTCTGTACCAGATGGAAATATCCTGAAGCCTATCGACTGCTTTTTTCATAGAAAGGTTGCATTTACTTCAGATAACAGGTAGAGTGTTAGGTAATTAAACATTCTCTTATTTCGAAAACTTCGAAGTAAGGATAGAGGCGCAAAGACCATCAGTACACAATCTGAGGATGATGAGATCCGATGAAGATTGTAGAAAGGGGAATTTGCCGAAGCTGAAGAGAGCTCATTTTCTCTAGGCTGGTTCTGGGCTGAATAAGTGCAGAATTGTCATATAGGCGACTATATGGAGGGCTATCTTATGCAGAGAAATAATTCGTTATTTCAAAGCAGCAGCGACCCTCGTTGCTGCTTTTTGCGTTCAATGATCAACTCGCCCTCCACCCTCTATGTTTTTTCAATAAAAAGATAGGATGTGGAGAACAGATGAATTTCGGACAGATTGTAACAGCTATGGTAACTCCTTTTGATAAAAGAGGAGAAATTGATTTCGCAGCCACGGAAAACTTGATCAATCACTTAATTGCCAATGGATCAGATAGCCTGGTGATTTCAGGCACTACAGGAGAATCCCCTACACTGACACTTGAAGAGAAAGTGGCATTATTCAAGTTCACAGTACAAATAACTGCAGGAAGAGTTCCGGTAATTGCGGGAACAGGCACGAACGGTACGAGAGAATCTATTGAACTGACAAGGCATGCAGAAAACGCAGGAGTAGACGGTATCATGCTCGTTACGCCTTACTATAATAAGCCGTGTCAGGAAGGTCTGTATCAGCATTTCAAAACAATTGCTGACACGACTGCTTTGCCTGTCATGCTTTACAATATTCCGGGACGCAGTGCTGTGAATATGGAGCCGGAAACGATTATCCGTCTGGCTGAAGTGCCGAATATCGTTACTGTGAAAGAAGCGAGTGGAAACTTAGAAGCGATGGCTGCTATCATTGAGTCTACACCTGAGAATTTCACCTTATACAGTGGTGACGACGGGCTGACACTTCCTGTTCTTGCTATCGGCGGAGCAGGTGTCGTCTCCGTTTCTGCACACGTCATAGGCAATGAAATGCAGTCGATGATTCAGAATTTCAAGAGCGGAAACCTTCAAGTAGCGGCACAGCAACACCGTCGTCTGCTGCCGATCATAAAAGAAATGTTCTCTGCACCGAATCCTTCACCAGTTAAAGCTGCGTTGAATTTAAAAGGCGTAGCGGTTGGCGGCGTGCGATTGCCTATTCTGCCTCTGCCTGAAGCTAATTTACAGTCTTTGAAAAATGTTTTAAACTTGCGTAAAGCAACTGTACTATAAAACGATAAAGGACACCTGTTTTTTACAATGAATCATTCATTGTAAATCAGGTGTCCCTTTTAACTTAGGCTATCAATAACCGATTAGCCAGCAGACGTCCTCGGACTAGAATTCCAGCCCATGCTGCCAGGATAGCTTTGATGAAACCGCCAATTAAGAACGGTGCAAATCCTGCCATAAATGCAGCTGTCCAAGATAGTTCAGCCACAAATTTCAGCCAAACTGTTCCGAAGATCAGCGTAACGAACATGGCAATTATATTTGCAACTATTGCTTGCGGCAACGTAAAACTAGTGCGTTCCATATAGTAGCCCGTAAGGAATGCCGCCGGAATAAATCCTATCAGGAAACCGCCTGTCGGGCCAAAGATGACACCCAATCCTGAAGACATACCCGAAAAAACAGGAATCCCTACAGCCCCCATCATCAAATACACGAGTACTGAAATCGTTCCATAGCGAGACCCCAAAATAGTTGCGGCTAACCCGACTGCCAGTGTTTGTCCTGTAATCGGAACGAGCGGCAACGGGATGGTCAGCTGCGCCATGATCCCTATAATTGCTGCAAATAATGCAGATACAATCAACATTTTTAATCTTGAACTTGATTCAGTCATCTCCCGTAATCCCCTTTAGTAAACATTAATATAATATCAGTTAACGATTATTTTATAGCAGACTTATTTTTGTGTCAACTATCTAATTGTAACTTCTAACACATATCTTTTATTTCAGCGAGACATGAATCAAAAACCGCACTCTCTCGTCAGACAGCGTCTGGCAAATGAGGATGCGGTGTATTTTAGCTAAGTCTTACTCCGGAAAAATCCGCACATCAAACGATGCAAATGCGATTCGGTCATTTTCGCTGATTTTAGAGAGCATTTCTCGCTGCAGAGCGGTCTTCATACTTGTACCATTTCTATAATCTGCTGCATATCGAAGAGTCAATATAATGCCCGCATCATTTGTATCCACTGAAAACACCGGCTGTAATCTTTCCTTTTCTTCGGATAAGGTTAAGTTTTTTCCAATCAACGGTACCAGCATTTCCTCAAAGTACCTGTTGCCTGCATCTGTCATGATTTTTTCAGCCGCTTGCCAATCGCTGTCAAACGCAAGAGTGTATTTAATTTCATGCCACAGAAATTCGTTCTTCACACCAATCAGCTTCATTGATTCATCGAAAATAATACTGTTTGGCAGTTTGATTAGACGGCCCGTATGAGAGTCGGAAGATAAATTATTACGCACTTCCAGCAACTTGATAAATACTGGATTGATATCAATGACATCACCGACTATTCCATTAATTTCAATGCGATGTCCTACTTCCAGATACTGTTGATACTTCATCACAAAGTATCCAATAATATTAGTCGTCATTCCCCTGACCATGAAAACGACAAACACGCCGATCAATAGAGAGATCAATATTAGGGCGTTAATTGCTTGCACCCAAATGAATAGGACGGCAATGACAGTCAATGTTAGGATACCTTGTTTAGTCGCCTTGCGAAGCTGATATCTCCGTTTCATGTCACGGACATTGCTTGTAATCATTTTTTTACACACTGAATGCAGAAATAGCCCAATCAAGAGAATTACAGCGGACAGTGCTATTTTATTCAAATAAGCGCCCGGCGTCTTCAATGTAGAGGAAAGACCATCCGCAAGTCCGGATAAATATTCTGTTAAAAATTCTGGCATGGCTGAACACCTCTATTTACTGTTTGCCATTAGTATAACCTGAAATTCAAATTTACAGGGTTTTGCTATTCTTTCACCTGAAATACCGCGATGTTTCCTACGATATCTTCCTTTCCCAAACTTGTTTTCACATAAGCCGTTTTAGAGTCCGCGCTCCAGCCCCCCGAGTATGAAATCACGCCATACTTGTCCACGTTTTCCATAATCCGCGTGCTATTGACCAGTTTTCCGTCCACCAGTTCCGCCATATAGACATTGGATCGGTACTCGCCGCCAACTTGCACGGGCGTATCATACAGAATTTTGCTTTCATCAGGCGAAAGTTTGTAAGTACTGTTCCACTTACCTTCTTCATCCTCACCGCCCGCCAATAGCTTTTCCACATGTTTAGTTTGCTTATCCCAATAAAAAATCCCCAATTCACTATCGATCATTCCTTCAAAAAGAAAAGAACCATCTTGAAGTCTTGAAAAATTGCTCATTTCTTTTCCCTCTCCTTGGAAACTAAATACATTTTCAATCGTACCGTCTTCCTGAAGTCGATAGATTCCATAACCATCTTTTTCACTGCTCGCAACAATATAATAGACATCATTTTCTTTCTCTATATAATTCAGTACATAATCTTGAAATCCGCTCATCCCCCATGTCTGACTCTGATTGATTTCGGGATCAAACCGGACAATCATCTCTTTTTTATAGTGATAATAGAAAATGTCTTCATCTACAAATAAGATTTCATCCGGTCCAGCGTTTTTTAGCAACTTTTTGTCTCCATTTTGCAGATTATGGGCATATACTTCTCGCGCTTTATCATCATAAGAAAGTGCCCATTTGCCATTCTCTGAAACCATAAATGCTTCACGATCCGCTACTTTCTTTTCGGTCCCCTGCGATAAATCCAATGAATACAGCAGACCGTTTTCATTGTATGTGACCACGTCTTTGTTGATAGGCTGATAAAAAGGCGCATGAGAGATTTTTTTCACCACTTCAATATCCGGCTGCCTTTCAACCTCCAAGCTTCCGTCAGCCAGCGCACTTTCTAATTTCACGTCTTCATTGATTACAACCGTCGTTCCCTGCATTTTTGCTTCTCCCGGCATGGAACATCCTCCCGAAAGCAAACTCATTGCAGCAACCAACAGTAGTCCTTTACCTGTTTTCCCATTCATATTTTCTTCCTCCTCTTTGTGTATAACAACAGCTTACACAAAGGATATTGCCAATCTTTCCTCACTTGTTGCCGTCTTGTTGCCATTGTGGAAAAACAATTGAAACATCCACTATTCCTCCCTGATCCTCAAAAGAAATCGTTCCGCCATGCCTTTCCGTCAACTGCTTGGAAATGGTCAGTCCAAGCCCGCTGCTGCCGAGTCCTTTCGTGTGAATAAACGGCTCAAAGACATGCGTTGCAATTTTTTCAGGTACTGGCTGGCATGCGTTTCTGACTGTTACCGTCGTTGCAGAAAGCTTTACAACTATAGCCGTACCCGGAATGCCGTATTTAACTGCGTTATCCATCACATTAATGAAAATTTGCCGAAGCTCATCCTGATTTCCAAGGACGATAAAATCTTTGCCTTCTATATTAATTGCAGTCTGCTGTTGTTTAGCTTTGATGCTCAGATCTTCACAAACTGAAGAAACCAGCGGCAATATATGGATTGGCTTCTGCTCTCTTCTAACGATATCTGACTCACTTTTCGACAGTTCAATTAGATCGATCACCATCCGATTCATCCGTTCACTTTCCATCCTAATTTTTTCCGTCGCTTTACGTAAAAAATCAGGATCATCAAATTCCGGTTCACCAATGATCTGTGCGTAGCCAGAGATCGTAGCCAGGGGAGTTTTCAGTTCATGTGTAACATTATTGAAAAATGAAGTACGCGTCTTCTCAAGCAACAGAACTTTGTCTTTCTCTTCTTCGACTCTTTCAATATGCTGTTCAATATGATGCTGCATTTCATTGAAGCTGGCCGCTAGCTCTGCGAGTTCATCTTTTGAATTCACGCGCACTTTTGTGTGGTAATTCCTCTCTGCTACTTGCTTTGTTGCTTTCGTCAACCGGGTCAGAGGCTTCGTGATCTGCGTTGTAATCACGAATGAAATTAAAAAGACTCCGATAAATAGTGAAATGATGAGGACAGTAAAACTTCTCACGACACTTTCATTCCGTTCAAAAAGATCCGTGTAATCTGCTGTAAAACGAAGAACACCAATAAATTCATCTTGGATATATAAAGGATAAGCAAAATAAATCAACGTTCCTTTATCTGTATCTTGCTGTGTAAATGACGCTTGGTTTGCAAATGCAGCCTTCAATTCAGGATAATCTGCTTCCTGACTATTCGTTTGATATACCTGGTTCTCTATAAGCAGCGGCTGATCAACCGGAACCGTCTCATAGATGAAACTCCCATCTGGACCGTAGAGCGCCACGCTTTGTTTCTGTAATTTGCTCAACTCCTGAGCAATCCGGCTGCCGTACTCCGTTATCAAATTATTTTGAGCTGAGTGAATCTGGACAAACTGCTTACTGTATTCCCGTGTTGTATGCTGCAGTTTTGCCATATCACTCTCAATCAGCGCCTGACTGTTCGCTTCCAATGAATCTTTCATAATCTGCTGCACTAAAAATGCGGCAAGGGTAAACAGGATAAAGTAGCCGATGAGGAATTTCTTTCGGATAGTCCATTTCATTCGCTTACTCTCCCCTCATCTTGTATCCGATACCAAAAACCGTTTCAATCACGGATGGGAAGCGAGGGTCATTCAGCTTTTTTCTCACTCGCTGCACATGTACATCGACCGTTCGAATATCGCCGTCATATGAAAAATCCCAAATGGTATCGAGAATTTCTTCCCGGGAAAACACCTGGTTTCTGTTCTGCGCAAATAAAAGCAGCAACTCATATTCTTTCGGCTTCAGGGCCACGGCCTGTCCATCCTTCAAAACCGTATGAGAACGAGGTTCGATTTGGATCTGTTCATTAACATTCAAGTACGAGGACCGTGATATTCTCTCTTGACGCCGAAGCAGCACCTTGACACGGGCCATCACTTCCCGTACATCAAAAGGCTTGGTCATATAATCGTCTGCCCCAAGTTCAAGGCCGATGATTTTATCCACGATATCATCCCTTGCAGTCAGCATAAGAATCGGCACATTACTTGCCGCTGTGATTTTTTTACAAATATCAAATCCAGTCATATCCGGCAGCATTAAATCAAGAATGACCAGATCCGGCGCAATCCCGTCAAACAGATGAAGCCCCTCCTGACCTGTCGCTGCGCCATGCACACGAAATCCTTCCCTGCGAATTGCATATGCAAGGATATCTAATATGGATTCTTCATCCTCAATGATCAAAATCGTTCGATCGATCTCCATCGTTTCAATCTCCTTTATTCTTACAGTACGTTTACTCCAGTTTACTAGAAAGTTATTGCCAAGATGTTGCTGATTATGTGAATTCAGAACAAAAAATGCCTAACCTGCAATGGACATCAAATGGATTGCAGACCAGACACTTTATATTCATTATTTTTATCACTTCACATACAAAGCAGCTAATCGCTGCTGATCATCGAATGTAATTTCATACACACGCTTGTCTTTTGTATATTCTGCTGGAAGTATTACAACAAAATAGCTTTCCCGCTTACTGACAGAGGCATCTCCAAAGCTTGAAAACTCGCCTGATTCCTTTAGAACATCGACAGTCTGCTGCAGCTGCTCTACTGTCAGTGCATCTTTCATCGTTTCATCAAACATTGCACGCAGTTCATCAAAGTTTTCTTCATTTAATAACGTAACGGCTTCTTTTGCCCTCTTGATATGAGCTTCTGCAGTGGATTCATCTACTTTGTTTTTACCGCAGCCTGCCAGCAGCAAAACAGTTACCGCCACAAGTACAGCCATTTTCTTCATCATACTACTTCCTCTCTTTCAGAAACCGCCAAACTAATTTCGGACATTTTCTTTCGGAAAAGCCAAGTCACCTTCTCTTTTCGCACTTCTCCATTTTGTATGGTTTTTCCATAATAGCACAGCTTACATGACTTACTAATGCACATCATGTAAGACTACATTCATATAGAAAGAAAACACCTGAGACTATCAAGAATCAGGTGCTTTCCGTTACTTTACAGCTTCAAATGTATAGGTCTGCTTGTGATTTGACGGTGGCGTTCCATACTGGAAATCCGCTGAAACAGTGATGTCAGTAAATCCGATACTTTGGAGGACAAGTCTGAACTCCTCCACGCCATACCAGCGTAAAGCAAAACGCTGTAATTCTGTTTGAATCAATCGGCCTTCACGCCACTTTTCATACTTCAAATGAGAAATTTTCTGTTGATTGAACAGATTCGCTTCCATTAATTTTTCTTCTAAAGTGATAGTATCTCCATTTGGCAAAGAAAATAAAGATGTACCTGAAAATTTCCCTGTTTGCTCAAATGAAAATTCGGGCAGGAATAAGTCCAGCATCAGCTTCCCTCCCGGCAGAAGATGCTCATACAAATTCTTTAGCACCTTCACAGCATCCTCACGCTTTTCAATTAATTGGAAAGAGCCTGCCGGAATAATGATAGCGCTATATTCATGGGGCAATGAAAGATTCAGCAAATCAGCTTCATATAATGTGGGTGTTAATTTGCGCTCCTTGCATCGCTTTCGACATAGAGCCAGCATATCCTGAGAATAATCTGCTCCCTCAATACGAAAACCTGCCTCGAGAAGAGGGATCATCACTCGCCCTGATCCAACCATCGCTTCCAAAATGCGTCCTTTACTGTCAGCAAGCCTCTCTTTGTAATAACTGATTTCATTACCAAAAGAATGGCCGACAGGTTTCGTTACATCATAAACTTCCGTGCACAGTTCTCCATAATAACTAAAAGACATACTCCATAACCTCCGTGTTCTGTTTTACGAAAAAAGAGGTTGTCAGACAGGATAATTTATCCTTTCTTTACCTCGGTACTTTTTGAATTCTTGCATGCTATATCCATTATCATTATCATCACTCACTTTCAGCATTAATATAGTCATTCTATCATAACTATATAAGTTGAATTAAAAAATCTGAATTTTCGTCAATTGCGAATGTAGTACCACTGAATGCGCTGGCAGCAAAAAAACCCCTCTCGCATCCAAAGCAGATGAAAGAGGGGTTAATCAATTTAATTTTTTCCATGCATTATAAATTACTTCAGGAAATCCTTCTCCATAAAAGCGGGGTTGGGATATTTATAGAAACCTTCCCCTGTTTCACGTCCAAGCTTGCCTTTATCGATATACTCCGTTTTCAACAGTTCGACAAGCTGCTTGAACTCCTCCTTGCCAGTTGCTTCCGCTTTTGTCTGCACAATATTGTAGGCAGTCGTGATACCGACGACATCCAGAATTGCGAACGGACCCATCGGTGCACCTGTCGCAATCATCCACGTTTTATCGATTGTATGCGCGTCAGATACTTCTTTCACAAGCAATAACTCTGCTGCATCTAAAAAAGGAACGAGCAATGAATTCAAAATGTAGCCGGGCTGTTCTTTTTGAAGAGGCAGTGCGACCATTCCGATTGCCTTTGCAAATTCCATGACATGATCAAAGTTGGCCTGTTCAGTTCCAGGATGCTTCATTACTTCCGCAGTATTGTTCTTCCAGATTTCATTGGCAAAATGCAGTGCCAGGAATTTTCCGGGACGGCCAGTTGCCTCTGCAAATTGACTCGGCAGCAAGGTAGAAGAGTTCGTCACAAATATCGTTTTTTCAGGCGCCACTTTTCCAAGTTCTTCATAAAACGGCGTCTTGATCTTTGTTACTTCAGGAATAGCTTCGATAACCAGATCTGCATCCTTCACCGCTTCGCCAAGATTGCTGTAAAATGATAATCTCTTGAAACCTTCTTCGAATTCTTCGTCCGTTGTTCCTAAATCTTTTTGGTAATAGGGCTTTAAATTAGTAATTCGCTCTTTCGCTTTAGCGAGTGCCTCGTCGCTAATATCGTAGACACTCACATTAAATCCCTTATACGCAGTCTGAAATGCGATTTGACTTCCGAGCACACCGCTGCCGGCAACTGTTATGTTTTTGAAATTCATAGTTCCATCTCCTTAATAAATTGGATAGTACCCTTCTGCTTCATTGTATACCCTAATTTATTATATTAAAATCATTTTAGCTTGAATAAATTCTACATGTACAACAAAACTTTTCACCCACTCATTATATCAGGATAAATCGACTAAAAAGAATTAACTTACAGCTCGCTTCGTGGTACGATAATGAAAATGTAAAACGTTACAGAGAGCGAGGATGAATCATGCCTATGTTAAGAAGTCTAGCCAGAAATCCTGTAATTCTCTCCTGTATTACTTTATTTGTTTTTACCTTTTTCTTTTATACACCTGCAGGCAGCACAAGTAATGAAGAAACTCCTTCAGAACCCCTGGAACTAGGAACATATTATGATATTCTGCGGGACCCCACAAACAACATTACTATCGATGATTTGATATCAGGACAATACGACACTTCATTTACGGCCAGTACAGAAAAATATTTGTCCATCTTTCATACAGATGACACTATCTGGCTCAGGCTGAATGCCGATGAAATTATTCAGGATAAAGAGCAACTGTATTGGTTGGAATACAACGATAAGATCGAGTTCCTGACTGTTTATTCGGTGAAAGAAGACGGCTCTTATGATCTGCAGGAAAGCGGACTATACAATTTAGAAGAACAGAGTGTCAACTACCCCTCTTTCCTTTTTAGCATGGATGATCCTTCTATAAAAGAAATTTATTTAAAGTTAGATGGCCAGTTGCCATTGACTATTTTCACAAAACTGTATACTAATAATAGCTTCATTGAAAATGTTATCTCATATAAATTTTACTCTGGCAGTTTTTACGGCTTCTTACTGGCTTTGGCCCTGTACAATTTATTCTTATATTTTTCTTTCAAAGAACGGTCTTATTTATACTACACTCTCTATATGTTCAGCTTTATGCTATTCCAAGGAACCATGAATTCTTTTGACGTGGAGTTACTGGGTCATGTTCTTCCTGCATGGCTGTTGACAAAAACGCTGGCTCTCAGTTGCAACATCATGATTGTCTTTATGATTTTATTCGGGAAAGAATTTCTTGAATTAAAGCAACACCTGCCTAAAAGCAACAGACTGTTAAATATGGCAATAGTTATATCAATCCTATCGACAATCGGCTTGTTTTCTGGATTCAGTCAATACTATTCCGATTTATTCATCACATCATTTTCGCTTTTCGTACTGATCTTTCTTTGGATTTCTGGATTGCGTTTATTATGGAAAGGTCATAAGTCTGCCCGATTTTATATGTTGGGCTGGAGCGTTTTATTGGGATCTATGATAATTCAAGCTTTAGTCATGTTGGATATCCTTCCATTAACTTTGGCAGTTTTCGAAGAAATCCCTGCCTACAGCGCAATGTTTGAAGCATTAATCTTATCACTGGCTCTGGTGGATAAAATAAGCTTGATCATTAAAGAAAATCGACAGACACAGGAAGAGTTAAATGAAACACTTGAAAAGAAAGTACTGGAGCGAACAATACAGCTCGAACGTATACAAATTGAATTAGAACATCTGGCAAATACTGACCGGCTCACTCAAATACCTAACCGTGTTTTGCTGGATCACGTATTAGACCGTGAATTTGAAAGAGCGGAAAAGGAAGGTTTGCCATTTTCCATCGTATTAATTGATCTCGATTACTTTAAGAATGTTAATGATACATTCGGTCATCAGATCGGCGATTATGTATTAGTGGAAGCAGCGAAATTATTTAAATCATCGGTCAACGGCTCAGATACATTGGGGCGCTGGGGTGGAGAAGAATTTTTAGTCATTTGTCCCTCCACTACATTGGAAGAAGCTCTGCAGCTTGCTGAAAAGACACGTGAAAAATTAGCAGATTATCATTTTGTAGACGTAGGCAAGAAAACAGCAAGCTTTGGTGTCGCTTCCTACATTCCCGGTGATACGCCAAATACGATAATATCAAGGTGTGACAACGCGCTGTATAAAGCGAAGGAAAAAGGCAGAAATCGCGTAGAATTTATTAAGATGATGAATGACGAAAAGAATCTGGGTTAGTAATCAGAAAGCTGTTATAGCATTGTCTGCACTTTAAAATACGATCCCCCAAATTAAAAACAGCTTCACTTCAAAGATGCCGTTTGAAGTGAAGCTGTTTTTACTTCTTTATCGAAACAATCTCCATACCTTTTTGAGCCAGCAAATATTGCAAACTCATCCGGAATGTAGTAAATGCCTGAATCTTACCAAATCCTGAGACATTAGACAGAATTAAATTTTGTGCGAAAGCCGGTGAAAAACCTACAAAGATTGTTTCAGTGCCCATCAGTCTCAGCACATTGATCAGCTCATCAATTTTTTCACTTAACAGCTCATATCCCATATTTTCTTCAATAGCGAGTGTGCTGATATCAGTAAAATCAATGACTACCGTATTCACTATATTGTCCCCAATTTTTTTAACGATTTTGTCTTGGACATGCATAAAACGCTCAACAGAAAGCGCTCCAGTCAGTGGAACTAAAATTGTTTCCGGTACAATGGAAGGAATGATCGGTGCAGATAAATCTTCAATCAGTTTTTCATATAGTTTTATCTGATCTTTCAACTCTTTTATCTCTGCTGTTTGACTTTTTTCATCAATCGTCATAGTGCTCCACCTTTTCTTATCAAATCATGTGTTCGAGTGTTTTATTGTTTAAGTATACCATATGAATTGTAATTACAAGTATGTAAAGATAGGTCGGTGACCATTATATAACAGTCTATGCCAGTATTTCATAACCATTTGGAAGTTAGTTTTCCACTCTGACATGATCTATTATTCTTAACGACTAACAAGTGATCGGCCAGCAACTTTTAACACATTACTACGTCAGTTCAATGAGCATATTGAAGAAGGAGTTCGATACGATTGTCAATTATTCTACTGGCGGGTTTTTTAATTTTGATGCTATTATTATTATTTAAATCCTTGCTGCTGCGTTTGGTTCCGGATGACAATCTGATGACACGAAGTCTGTCTAAAGTTGTCTGGTTCCAACATGCAGGATGGAGCGGGTTGTTTTTATTTTTACTGAACGCATTACTTTTTGGAATAGCCGGACTATCACTATACGGAACTACATACTTATCGGTTCCATTTCTCCATCTCGTCATCATGCTTTTAGCTGTAATCGCCAGTTTGTATTGTTGGATTTCAATCGGACATGCGGATATTAAGGACAGAAAAGGACGTTTGTTTATGGCGGTGCTTGGCAGCAGTTTCTACTTTTTGCTGTGCAGCGGCTGCGTCTACCGCATGCTTACATTGTCTGCTGACAGTCCGGAGCAGGACCAATTTATGGCTTTCATCGGCTTACTCATGATCAGCATCGTTACACTGACAGCCTGGATCGCCTGCCTTATAATTACTGCCGGCAATCGCAGAACTGCAGAATCCCCTTTGCAATAACGGAAAAAACTACTGCGGTCATGTTATGGATTGCAATATATACTGCCTGCACGGCTATTTTGTCGAATAAAACCTGGTAAGCGCTTTCATCTTCTTGATATCAGTTGAATACAATTGATCAAGGAGGGATTTTATGAAACTGGCAAGAAATATCATCATCGCTCTCGTTGCAGGTGTTTTCGTCGGTCTGATCTTGAATCTCTTTGCACCCGGTCTATTTTTAAAAGCTGATGCATTTATATTTAAGCCATTAGGTACAATCTTTTTGAATCTCATGAAAATGCTCGTGGTGCCGGTCGTCTTTATCTCGATCGCACTTGGAACGATTGGCATCGGCGATCCAAAAAAGCTGGGCCGAATTGGAGGAAAGACCATTGGTTTCTTCCTCATCACGACTGCCATAGCGCTTGTGATCGCCATTTCGCTTGGACTGCTGTTTAAGCCTGGAGCAAGCGGTAATTTCGAGACTTCCACTGCCGTTTATGAAGCACAGGAAGCCCCGCCGATTGCAGACACTTTATTAGGCATTATCCCGACAAACCCTATCACAGCCATGGCTGAAGGCAATATGCTTCAGATTATATTCTTTGCAGCACTGGTAGGTTTCGGTATTGCCATGCTCGGCAAGAAAGTCGGCAGAGTGAAAGTATTATTTGAGCAAGCCAATGAATTGATCATGTACCTGATCACCTTCGTAATGAAATTTGCGCCATACGGGGCGTTTGGCTTGATTGCTTCTGCTATCGGCAGTCAGGGTTTCGACGCACTCAGGGCCATGGGCATGTATATGGGCGTTGTCCTCGGCGGTCTGTTCATTCATTCTATTCTGATATACGGCGGTGCCGTCGCGCTGCTCGGAAAACGCAGCCCTGTCTGGTTCTTTAAGAATTTCTTTCCTGCACAAGTGGTCGCTTTCAGTACATCGAGTTCAGCAGCGACACTTCCCATTTCATTAAAAACGGCTCAGGAAAAGTTGAAGGTGCCGGAGTCCATCAGCTCATTCACGCAGTCGCTCGGTGCCACGATCAATATGGACGGCACTGCAATTATGCAGGGGGCAGCCGTTATTTTTATCGCACAGGCCTACAGCATCGATTTGTCGACGGGACAGTTGCTGACCGTCATCCTGACTGCTGTGCTTGCAAGCATCGGAACAGCTGCTGTACCGGGTGCGGGACTCATTATGCTGGCCATGGTACTGACAGCTGTCGGTCTTCCGGTGGAAGGAATTGCATTAGTTTTGGGAGTTGACCGCCTGCTTGATATGGTGCGTACTGCCGTAAATATTACAGGCGACGCGGCATGTGCAGTCTGCGTAGCACAGTCGGAGGGAACGCTTGGGGAGCCTGACAATAGCGGAGCAAAAATGATGTAATAACAGGAAAACGTAAGCATAAAACCCCTTCTTCTAAAACATTAGAGGAAGGGGTTTTCAGAGTGTTTATGGGAATGCAGTAACGTTAGATGATCCTCCTAGCAGTTCAAAACCGTCTATGAAAACCTGGTATCTTATTGCGATGAGGAGTTTTCTTTTTCCTCGATCGGGACTGCACGATACACAATAAACGAAAGGATAACTGCTACAATTGACATCGCAAATGCAATAAAGTATACCAGTTCTACACCTGATACTAAGGCCAGACTTACCGCAGCAGGATCGTCCGGCGCCGCTGATTGCTGCAGTACATGCAGCTGGCGTGCATTCATGATACTAATGAAGACAGATACCCCAATTGCGCCTGCAACTGGCTGAAGCGTAGACATTACGGCTGTGCCGTGCGGATAGAGCCGTTTCGGCAACTGGTTCAGTCCGTTCGTTTCGGCGGGCATCATAATAGCAGAAACTGACAGCATGATTAAGATATAGCCGACGACAACGACCCATACCGGTGTATTCACCGTTAATTGACTCATCATAAACATCGTGCCGCTTAAGACCAGCGTTGCCGGAATCATCAGCACACGCGGCCCAAACTTATCGAATAGTGAACCCATGAAAGGCGACATAATTCCATTTAAGATACTGCCGGGAAGCAGCACCAATCCTGCAGTTGCTGCCGTCAATGCAAGAGGTCCCTGCATATAGATGGGCAAGATGATTTCTGATGCGAACATGGCCATGATAATGATCAAAAACATGAATACCGCATGTGTAAACATTGGGTAACGAAATACGCGCAGATCCATTATCGGCTCTTCCAGCTTCAGTTGTCTCCAGGCGAACAATGCGATACCCACAACACCTAGGCTGATCAGCAGCCAGACGCTGGGCGTTTGAAAACCATCTGCACTTTCCCCTACTGAACTGAATCCATAAACGATGGAGCCAAACCCGATGGTAGAAAGAATTAATGAAATAAAATCAATTTTCGGCTTCGTTACTTCAGATACATTAATCAAAAATCTGTAGCCAAACGCAATGGAAAACAGCGCGAATGGAATCACCATAATAAATAAATAACGCCAGCCCAGATACTCTACAATCACACCTGACAGCGTCGGCCCGATAGCAGGAGCAAACATAATGACAAGTCCGATAATCCCCATGATTTTACCTCTTCGATGAGGCGGATAAATCAATAAAAATACATTGAATATGATCGGCATTAAAAGTCCTGTTCCGACTGCTTGAATCAACCGTCCGGTCAATAAAATCGAAAAAGTAGGCGCACTGGCACAAATGACCGTGCCCACCGTAAATACAATCATTGTGCTAAGAAATAATTGACGTGTCGTAAACCATTGCAGAAGCAGCGCTGAAATGGGAATTACAATCGCCATGACCAGCAAAAAGCCTGTGGCCATCCACTGCACTGTTGCCAATGAAATGGCAAACTGATCCATCAGCGTTACCAGCGCAATATTTAATAATGTTTCATTCAATATAGCAAAAAATGCTCCGATAATCAGCGATAACATGATGGGCATTACTTTAACATTCGGGTTATCCACTAAGTATTCGTACTGTTTCTGTTCCAATTAAAAACCTCTTTCATATAAGGGGGTACACACCCAAAAATGTCCAAACATTGTAAGCATGTCAGCTTTGTTATTATACAGTGGATTGCCTGATACATTCCACTATTCATGAATACTCTGCAAGAAATCAATTTCATGCAAATAACGTAGATTGATTGACATTGTATAGTGAATATCAAATAATAATAGGTAAACGTTTTCAAATAAATCCATACATCATCACAGAACTCTGTCCGGCACATCAAATACTTTGAGAACTGTTCCATCAAAACCACACAGGAATCGTTCTCTCTAAGGAGCAATACGTATGGCTTTCACAAGTTTAGATCAGCTGATAAAGCTTGCTGAACAGGAGCAGACATTTATCTATGAAGTAATGATCCAGTCTGAATTGAAGCAAAAAGGACTGTCGAGAGAAACAATTATCAATAAAATGTCGGAGCAATTTACAGTCATGGAAGAAGCTGTACGCAAGGGCACAGCAAGCTCTGTCATGTCACGAACCGGACTGACAGGCGGAGACGGTCACCGCCTGCATGACTATGCAGAAAAAGGACAGTCCTTTGTACATCCCACAACTTTACACACCGCGGCCAACGCATTTGCAGTATCAGAAGTAAACGCCAATATGGGACGAATTGTCGCCACACCGACTGCCGGATCCGCGGGTATACTCCCTGCCGTTCTGGTTCACGCGCTTGACAGCGGCAAATTCACGCGGGAGCAGATCGTCTTGTCCATGTTCACCGCTTCCGCACTCGGCCTTGTCATCGCAAACAGAGCATCGATTTCAGGAGCCGCCGGAGGATGTCAGGCGGAAGTGGGATCTGCCACCGCAATGGCTGCAGGAACTTTGGTGGAACTTGCAGGCGGAACTCCGCAGCAGGTCGGCCACGCCATCGGCATTGCCCTGAAGAATTCATTGGGACTGGTCTGTGATCCAGTCGCCGGGTTGGTGGAAATTCCCTGCATTATCCGCAACGGCCTGCACGCAATTACCGCACAAGCTGCAGCAGACATGGCAATGGCCGGGGTTGTCAGCATCATTCCGCCTGACGAAGTCATCCATGTTATGCATGAAGTCGGGCAGCAAATGCCTGAATCACTGCGCGAAACGGGAATTGGCGGACTTGCAGGCACGCCTACAGGCAAAAGACTGAAGGAAGAAGTGTTCGGGAAAAATCAAAGCGCAGCAGAAGAAAACAGCGGCGGCCCCGCAAAATACCACAGCGCCTATGAAATTATCGGCCCTGTGATGATCGGCCCTTCAAGTTCGCATACAGCAGGTGCTGTCCGAATCGGAAATGTTGCTAACCAATTGCTGAATGAACAACCTCTGTACGCGAAGTTCTCCTTGATGGGCTCTTTTGCGAAGACATATCAGGGTCATGGCACCGACTTGGCACTCCTTGCCGGCGTAATGGGGTTTACGACAACGGATGATAGAATTCCAGATGCAAAAGAGTGTGCAGAAGAGACAGGCTTGCAGTATGAATTCACAAACCGTGTACTCGGCAGCTATCATCCGAACTCTGTGCTTGTCGAATTAAAAGGACAGACCCGCAAAGTTAAAGTTCTCGCCAGTTCATTGGGCGGCGGTAAAATCGAAGTGCAGGAGCTGAATGACTACCCGCTGAAGTTTTCCGGCGAACGCCCTGCACTCATCATCTTTCACACTGACAAAAAAGGCGTTATCGCGGATCTGCTGGGCATCCTTTCGAAAAAAGGAATTAATATTGCCCGCATGGCGAATGAACGGTTTGCGATTGGCGGCCCTGCCATCACCATCTGTGAGATCGACACTCAGGTCGGCGAAGAGATGCTGGCTGAACTGAAACGAGATGTTCCGATTATTGATGAAATTCTACTTGTAGAAACAGAATAGAATAACAGGAAAAAAATCAGGTCATGAGACAATTCTGCATTGTTCTCCTGACCTGATTTTTACTGTAAATCCAGTTCTTTCAGCAACTCACGAACTTCATCCGTTGAATTGGTATCCATTAACTGATTTCTTAATTCAGCGGCTCCCCTGAAACCTTTTACATAGATCTTGAAAAAGCGCCGAAGCGGCTTAAACAGCCGTGGTTCCAGTTCTGTTGAATATTTATCGTGGAGATCCAGATGCAGACGCAAAAGTTCGAGCAGTTCTTCACTGCTGTGCTCTTTCTTTTCCTTTTCAAAAGCAAAAGGATTAGTAAAGACGCCCCGAGCAATCATCACGCCGTCCACTCCGTATTTCTCGACAAGATCCATGCCGGTTTGGCGATCAGGAATATCTCCGTTAATTGTCAATAACGTATCTGGCGCTATTTCATCACGAAGTTTCTTAATCTCCGGAATCAGCTCCCAATGTGCATCAGCATGGCTCATTTCCTTACGGGTACGCAAATGAATCGATAAGTTGGCAATATCCTGCTTCAATACATGTGTCAGCCAGTCGCGCCATTCGTCTACATCCGAATAACCGAGACGTGTCTTGACACTGACAGGCAGTCCACCCGCTTTTGAGGCCTGAATGATAGCTGCAGCGTTTTCAGGATGACGGATCAATCCGCTTCCCCTTCCTTTCGTTGCCACATTGGGAACAGGACAGCCCATATTGACATCCAGTCCTTTAAAGCCCATTTCCGCCATTCCGATACTCATTTCACGGAAGTGCTCAGGCTTGTCCCCCCAGATATGTGCAACAATCGGCTGTTCATCTTCTGTAAAAGCCAGACGTCCGCGCAGACTGAAGATCCCTTCTGGATGACAGAAACTTTCCGTATTCGTAAATTCTGTGAAAAACACGTCAGGCCTTGCCGCTTCCGCCACAACATGACGAAACACGACATCCGTGACATCTTCCATTGGTGCTAATATAAAAAACGGACGCGGTAAATCGCGCCAAAAGTTATTACTCATTGGTTACTTTCATTCCTCTCATAGTAACTTGCATCTGCAACTAAAAAATTCGATTCTCTGCTCAGTAAGTACCTGATGCAGATGCCAGTAATACTATTATACAAAAAGAACGCCGGCATATTCCACTATCTCAGAAATTTGCCGGCATTTTGATATTGAAAAGATTCTTCTATAGCAATTGCGATATATAGCCTGTCTTTATTTGTTCCCCCACTTATCCTTAAAAATTAAATCCTCCAAAGCTCTTCTTTTTTCCCATTTGGCAGTCTCCAAAATAGGGGCTGCCGGATAATTCTCTGTGTAGCCAATAGATAAAAGCGCAACCGGCTCAACATGAGGCGGTATTTCCAAGATATCCCGGACATCATTCTTTTTATAAAAACTCACCCATCCCATAGCAAGTCCTTCCGCACATGCTGCCAGCCACATATTTTGGATGGCGCAGGCAGTTGAAAGAATGTCCGTTTCAGGAATGGAGTTACGTCCCAGCACATGCGAACCGCCGCGCGTTGGATCGCATGTTACGCAAATAGTAATAGGCGCCTCCTGTAAACCCTGGACTTTCAAACCGAGGAATTTCGTCTCTTTTTCTCCTTCATCTTCATAATGAATAGCAAGCGCCCGTCTTTCCTTTTCCGCAGCCCATGCTAATTTTTCTTTCGTCTCTCCGGATGAAACGACGATAAAATTCCAAGGCTGCATAAATCCGACGGAAGGTGCCTGATGTGCTGCATTCAATATGTTATGTATCACGTCCTGAGAAATTGGCGCCGGTAAAAAACTCCGCACATCTCTCCTATTATAAATCACCTTATAAACCGCATTTTTTTCTTCGTTTGAAAACATGGGCTATCTCTCCTTAGTATGTTGATAGAAATTACTTTCTTGAATAATGGGTCTGCACCTAAATCGGTACTTGACAGGCTATTTCATGAGCAGTGTGAGATTGGACTGTGATTGCGTATTATAGGGTAAGTGGGAAGATACCGTTTCCCTGCGTTTCAGGCGGACGCTTTCGGGAGGGCCCTCGGTGAGCCAACTGGTCGCTTCGCTCCCTTTAGTTGTCTCATCCTATCGGGCTGATCCTCCCCGAGTCGCCGCCTTCCACTCCGGTACACTGGCTTGTGTTTCAAGACTTTTTGTGTGAGCAAGCAGTATGAGCATACTATTTGGGACTATTACAATGGGTAAGGTTTTTCATGCAATACTTATCATTCTGCGAAGGCTTAGATTCTTGTGATAAATGCATTTGCAAACTCAAGATACGGAACAAGACCAGCTAATTCATACTCTGCAAAAAAAATCAGTACATTGTACTTTCTCAAACACCAGCGAAGGCGCAACTGCGGGGTCGGCCGTTGCTGTGAGACTGCTGGCGTGCTCTTTGCCAGTAGGCTCACAGCGTAAGGCAATCCCCCAGCGCCGAAGCGGGTTTAAACTGCAAACTCATACTTCAATTAAAATCCCTACAAAATCGAGCAACGAAATCCGCACTAAATCCATACACTGCCTTATGCACGTGACAGGTTTTTCAGGACAGATTTTGGCGTAGACTCTGAATAATCATTGTGAAAATGAGAAGTTCCATTTACTCTTCCAATGAAACTCTGCAAGTTATGTCTACTATACTACAAACACCCACTGAACATTTACCTTTTCTAGTTCGATTGGCTGGGATCATGCTGAAAATGAGAGATTGCTGCCGGGTCTTAGCAGATGCGTTTTATGTTATGATAGAAAGAAAATTTTCTACAGTGGAGGATATTATGAAGAAAGTTGCTGTTATACAAGATCTGTCATCGTTTGGAAAATGCTCATTAACTGCCGCTATTCCTGTGTTATCTGTAATGGGCGTGCAAGCCTGTCCTTTGCCTACAGCTATCTTATCTGCCCAAACGGAATATCCCAGCTATTTCTGTGATGATTTGACAGCCAATATGCCTTCTTTCATTCAGGAATGGGATAAACTGAACGAACATTTCGACGGGATACAGACTGGATTCATTACAGGAAAAGAACAGATTACACACATTCTAAACTTCTTAGATTTATTTCATAAAAACGACACTGTATTGCTGGTGGATCCGGTAATGGGGGATATAGGAAATGCCTATAATAACTTTGATGAGGAGTTATTGGAGCGCATGAAGAGTCTTGTAAAGCACGCAAATGTCATTACACCCAATTTGACGGAGTGCTGTCTCCTGACCGGTGTATCGTATAATAAACTTCATCGCTATTCAGATGAAAAGGACTTTTTGCAGGCCATTCAAGAAGCCGGAGTGCAGCTGTGTCAGGATACCGGCGCGCAAGTCATCATTACGGGAATAAATCCGCCTTCCCGATCTTCCAATGAATCAATCGGCAATATGTATATAGACGGAAAACAATCTGTATACAGTTCCGTTCCGTTTAACAATAAAAGCTATTCCGGGACAGGTGATTTATTTGCATCCGTTATCATGGGCTGCCTGATGCGCGGCGAGACCATTGCGCAGGCAATTCCACTGGCGGAAACTTTTTTAACAGCAGCTATTCAGGATACATACCTGGCAAATACCCCTGCTGTGGAAGGAGTTAATTTCGAGAAGTTTTTGAGATTGCTATTGTAAGTGCAGTCAATTTGAATTCTATTAAATAGCTGTCTTAAGCGTAATGATGCTGAGGACAGCTTTTTCTAACGGAACACACAGTGCAACGCGCGAAAAACACCCCTGAACGCACCAATAACTCCCACAAACGAACCAACGAGCACGTCAACCGAACCAATAACTTGCTGCGCCGCTCCAAACCAGACCTTATACGCACCAAACCCGTAATTCACCGCACCATTAAACTTTAACACTTCTCACCGGAATATCAGTCCACACAAAAAGACTGTTCATAAGTCAAAATGAATGTGACTTATGAACAGCCCTCTTTACTTCTATATTATTATACTCGCCGAACGACTATTTCGTTCTCTACAACCTCTACGCTGACCTTCTCAACAGAATCCTCTTCTAAAAGCAGGTCTGTCAACGGGTCTTCAATTTTATCCTGAATGACTCTTCGAAGCGGACGCGCACCGAAACGGCTGTCATATCCCAATGAAACTAAAGCTTGTTTAGCTTCTGCAGTAATATGGATGTCAATTTGGTTTTCCTCGATAGCTTCCTGAAGATCTCCAAGCATCAAGTCTACGATCACCAGCAAGTCTTCTTCTGCCAGTTCATTGAAAGCCACAATCGAATCAAAGCGGTTCAAGAATTCCGGCTTGAAGTAATCACCCAGCGTTTCAAGCATCGCCACAGACTCGTGTTCGGCTTTATTGAAACCGACAGTCATTTTCTTCACACCAGTACCTGCGTTGCTTGTCATAATAATAACCGTATCTTTAAAGCTGACAGTGCGGCCGTGAGAATCAGTCAATCTGCCGTCTTCCATAATTTGCAGGAACATATTCTGCACATCAGGATGCGCTTTTTCAATCTCATCCAGGAGCAGAATAGAATACGGATTGCGTCGGATTTGTTCTGTCAGCTGTCCAGCTTCTTCATGGCCGACATATCCTGGAGGTGAACCAATAATCTTGGAAACCGCGTGTTTTTCCATGTACTCACTCATATCCAGTCGAATTAGTGAATCCCGGGAACCGAATAACTCTTCCGCCAGCACTTTCGTGATTTCTGTTTTACCGACGCCGGTAGGGCCTACGAACAGGAACGAACCAATCGGACGGTCTTTGGATTTCAGACCTGCGCGGCTGCGGCGGATTGCTTTGGCAATTTTATCGACCGCTTCAGCCTGTCCAACTACTTTTTTGCTGAGGTTTTCAGCAAGACCTTTCATTTTGGCCTGTTCTGCAGTTTGCAGTTTCGTCACGGGAATACCTGTTTTCTCTTCAACAATCTGTGCAATATCTGCAACAGTAACGATCGTCTGTGCTGTTCCTCCATTTTGTCTGGCAGCATTTATTTTTTCTTTCAGCTGCATCTCTTCCTGATGTAAAGTGGCTGCTTTCTCGTAATTTTCCTGCTCTGCCGCTTGCTCTTTCTGCTGAACAACTTCCTGCAGACGGGTAGACATGAAGTCAGAAGATACGTGCGTAAGATTCAAGCGCGCACCTGCTTCATCGAGCAAGTCGATTGCTTTATCCGGCAGGAAACGTTCCTGAATATAACGCTCTGACAAGCTTACACAAGCCTGTAGCGCTTCATCTGGATAAGACACTTCATGGAAACTTTCATAACGGTCTTTAATGCCGTTCAATATTTTGATTGTATCTTCAGCAGACGGTTCTTTTACGATAATCGGCTGGAACCGGCGTTCAAGTGCCGCATCTTTTTCAATCTGACGGTACTCTTTTAACGTTGTCGCCCCAATCAGCTGCAGGCTTCCGCGAGCCAGTGCAGGTTTTAAAATGTTCCCTGCATCCATCTGAGAACCTTCTGCTGTTCCTGCTCCTACAAGCAAGTGAATTTCGTCCACGAACAGCAAGACTTCATCCCGAGATTCGAGCTCTTCGATCAGCTGCTTCATCCGTTCTTCAAATTGACCGCGAATTCCTGTGTTGGTAACAAGTGATGCCACATCGAGCACATACACTTCTTTGTTGCGCAGCTTGGCCGGTACATCACCTTCATGAATCTTCACCGCGAGTCCTTCAGCAATAGCTGTTTTACCGACGCCCGGTTCCCCGATCAATACGGGATTATTTTTATTTCTTCTATTTAATGTCTCAATTACTCGTTTAATTTCTGTCTCCCGGCCAATAACCGGATCAATCAATCCATCTCTTGCATCATTCGATAGGTTTTTACCCAACTGATCCAGCAAGCCGGGTGCACGGCCTTCTGCTTCTTCTCTGACTTGAACATGGCCTTTCTTGCCGCCATTTTCTTGGAAGAAGTGGCTGACTTCGTTGCTGAATGAAGGCATATGACCGGCAGCCAATTGACCCCGCATCTCTTGATAGCACGCTTGGCAAATATGCACCTGCATCGCATGCTGATTAATTTGCAGTCTAAAACTCATTGCTGCTTCGTTCTTTCCGCAATGTTGACATTTCATAGTTGGCTCCCCCTTGTGAGTTCATTTTGAACGGCCAAGTCAGGATTACTGACATTGACTATCTTTGATCTATACCTATATTATACTCTGACGTACTTTGACCTTCAACCATTATGCTTGTCTTATTACGAACTGCTCACCATAATTTCATAAGAACTCAAGTCTTTAAAAGGTTTTTAATATGAAAGGTTGGATAAACTGAATGTATAGGAGGGATTCCAATGAATCTGGTCATCGAGTGGAGTTATCGATCGAAGAAAGGCACAGAAACGTTCTTCCGTTCTGAAGAAATGCCTGCAGCACAGGCCTTGCTGATTGCAGAGGATCTTGATAAAACCGGACGTACAAAACACATACAATTCTTAGATCAGTACGACAGTTTCTGGACTCTGAAGGAATTGAAAAGTTATGTAAAGGGAATCGAAACAGAACCGCATAATATCATTGTATATTTTGACGGAGGATTTGATTGGGAAACAAAGATGGCGGGGCTTGGCTGTGTCATCTATTACGAACAGAATGGAAAATCATTTAGATTAAGAAGGAATTTAGCCATCACGGGCCTCATCTCCAATAACGAAGCGGAATATGCGGCACTTCATCTCTGCCTGCAGGAACTTGAGATTCTGGGAGCACACCACTTACCCATCAAGGTGCTGGGCGATTCTAAAGTTGTGATTAATCATTTAAATGAAGAATGGCCGGTAATCGAAGAAGACCTCTACAACTGGGCGGATAAAATTGAAGCAAAAATGGATGCATTAGGGTTTCAGCCGGAGTTTGAGTATGTATCACGGAAGACAAATAGCGAAGCGGATCGACTTGCTGCGCAGGCTTTGGCAGGTGTGGAAGTTACAGCTGTAGTGGAGCGAACATAAAAGGTGCCAGGTTCTCGGACAGTCCAAAATAATTCACATGAACGTCACTTATGAAGAAAAGTAAAAGTCTATATACTAGGATATATTCTTCTCACGAAAGGAAGTTATATTTTACCTAGTACTAAAAAAGAAGGTATTATCTTCGGTCTGTTCATGTGCTTTGGAATGGTTCTCATCATGTCTGTTTACAATACAACATTGTATGGCTTGACGAAGTTTACTTTGGGTGGATTCACCATTCAATTTATCATCACATTCTTCATTGCATTCGCAGCCGAGACAATTGTGGGGCCGCCAGCACGTAAACTTGCGCAGTCTCTTCCATTTGCAAAATCAAGTGAACGGAATTTCATTCTAGCGATTTCTGTTTGTATGGTTCCACTTATGATTTTGATTATGTCTGGATACGGACTGATAGTTACGTCCCTCACAACCGGGATTGAAGGGTCCATTATAACCGTTTATCTTAAGCTGGCAGGCTTGAATTTCATTGTAGCGCTTCCCTCTCAATTACTCATTGTTGGGCCGATTTCGCGCAGATTATTAGTGAAATATGTGAAACCTTCGACTTTAAAAGAAACATTATCTCCAGTCACTTCAATTGCGAAGAGATAAGATAGGAAAAATACTTCTTTGCGGTAAATGACAATCCTGCCATTGTAAACGCCTATTAGAAATGGTACCTGACCCTTAACAGATTTTTTGAGGGCCAGGCATCTTTAATTACTAGTAGACCAGTTTCTTTTGATAGACATGAATTTCACAGGGCACAGCCAGCATCGGCACCAATTGAGGAAAGGAAGCTTCCATTGTTTCCATATACGCCTTTTGATAGCCAAGCCGCGTATACCATTGTCGCAAACCTTCCTTTACTTCATGCAAACCTTGTTCAGGCACCAGCAATTCCAGCTGCATGTAAAAGAAATCTTTTTCTTTAAATTCCTCTTCAACAAACTGAATTAACTTCCGGCCAATACCAGCTCCCTGACATGCGTCGTCCACAGCCAGCATGCCGAATTCCGCTGTACCCTCACTCATCCGGTAAACGCGTATGCATCCGACAATCTGCCCGTTTGACCAAGCCGCAGCCACCTCTCCATTGCCTATGTACTCTGCCACTTCTGCTGTGGTGATGCGGGCGGCACCGTCTTTCCATAACCCTATTTCAGATGCCGCGTACACACGGTTCACGATTTTCGTGATATGTTCTACATCCACGGTATTGGCGCCGGCATCAACCGGTAACATTCCTATTTCTATCGCCTGCTTCATTAACGGGACCCCTTCCAGCAATAACATTATTTCACTTGATGTTCTTCTCTGAATTATACAATTTATTTTAACATACAGGACTGTTTTTGAAACATTTTGTTAGTTTAAATGCTTCTCTTTTTAACTAGATAACGAGTATGACAGGGAAACAACTATCAAATATTTTTCAGAAATAGGGATTTTATTAACAAAAAAATAAGCATCGTCTGTAATCGATGCTTTCCCATAACGCTATACTGACTGCTTTTAAGCGGGCAAATCAACCCGCCTCCTATTTCATTTCTCTATAAATGTTGCGCGCTTTTCTTTCCGCTTGCTCCTTGCTTTTATCAAAGACTGTAATCAACTTATTTCCAAAAATAAAGTTCCACTGTTTTGACAACGTCGTTCACCTCCCTTTCCATACCTTTCTATATGATCTATACCTGTTTATCTGAACTGTTAAACCTGATGGGAGACGTACCGGTTCTTCCTGTACTTTTCACTATCCATAATGAATTCAGGCTGCCTGCTATTCAAGTCGATTTCATGAACTTTTCACACGTATTCTTTACAATTCTTTATAGCAGGTTTACAATTTCTACATATTATATGGTTATAGTATTCAATAGAACGGTGAAGTGACCATATAAAAAGGAGAGATTTCATGACAGGATACGTGGCACAGCCAGTGAACCGGATTTTCAGCAGTACTTGCACAGAACAGGTTCATAGTTTGCGGGTGATGTCATTCAATATCGCACACGGAATGGGAATGGATGGACGAGTAGACCTTCGCCGCACGGCAGAGGTAATCAGAAATTCCGGTGCTGATATAATAGGATTACAGGAAGTGGACAATCACTTTTCCGAGCGCAGCGGATTTACCAATCAAGTTGCCGATCTGGCGAGATGGCTGGGAATGAATTATAGTTACGGAGCAAATGTAATTGAACCTCCATTGCTTCCCGGACTGCCGGCCAGGCAGTATGGCAATGCACTGCTCAGCAGATTTCCGATTAAATATACAAAGAATCACCTATATACCAAAGCCTCTTCATTCTCGGAAGACCCCGAATTAAGAGGATTGCTTGAATCTACAGTCGATCTCGGCGGAACGTTTCTTAGTTTTTTCAATACACATTTATCGCTTGGGGAAAAAGAGCAGCGGGAGAACTTAAAACAATTATTGGCTATTACTAATGCCTCCGCATTCCCTGCTGTAATTACAGGGGATTTTAACTTATCACCTGAGCACCCCCAATTAAGCGAGTTCAGAAAAGCTTATACAGACTCATTCAGCAGGACGGGTATGGAAACCGCTTATACATTTCCTGCTTATTATGAAGATGCCCGATCAGCTGTAACGGCTATTCCTGCATCCAGAATCGACTATATTTTTACTGATCAAAGCACCATTATCGAAAAAACTGAGGTACTGAAAACATCAGCCGCCGACCACTTGCCCATTATTGCCGATCTTCTGGTATAGAAAACACTGCAGACGCAGTAAAAGGCACAGTTCCCCACAGGATCTGTACCTTTTTTAAATTACTCGGCAAGAAGCAGTTTTACATCGCCGACACCAAGATCAATTTTCAAATTAATTTGGACAGCAGAATGACCATACGCTTCATTCACATAGACGCCTTTCCCCTTCGAAATGAAATCTTTTGCTCCAATGCTGCCGATTCCCTTTGAAACAGTCACTTTCACTCCGGTTTCTTTTGGCAGATGAATTTCCGCATCGCTTACCCCTAAGTCAATTTCTCCGTCAAAGCTATCCTTCCATCCTCCGTCCAGCTTGATTGTTGTATCACTGACTCCCGCATCGACTGATAAGCGGCTGAGCCTGATACCTGACAAGTTCAATTCCGAATCGGAGACTCCCATTTCGACATCCAGGTTCACGGGTACTTCATTTGTCAGCTGGAGATGCCAATCATTTCGATTTTTCCGCAAAGCTGAAATCCCTTTCATCTTCTGCTGAATCTCGAGATATCCAATCGTTTTTTTATTCTTGTAGGTTACCGATGGATACCACTTCTTCACATTTGTATCGACGGTACCGTTCACCCACTCCTGCGAACCGCCCTCAATCAAAAGATTACCGGCACCAAAACGAATATCTACATCCAGAGACTTTGCCCCGTCCTTTTCAATAGACAAATCACCCGCCATCTGATCCGATTTTAACAAGCCGTACGCCCAGGAGCCAACCATCCACACAAGCCCGGCGGCCACAATAATGATTATAACTTTTCGCATCCCACCACCCCTTTTCCCTATCATAAGCGATTTCCGGTAAAGTTGAGTCCATCGAATGAATGAACTGCGCATCAGACTAAAGACTGAGCGGTTCAGTATACGCGGGACGGAGGCTGAAATATGTATCACTGTGATATCGACGGTTCTTCTACTAATAAAAAAGCAACACGAACTGTATTCTGTACAGTCCGCATTGCTTTTTGTTTATAATTTCGTATCAATTTCTTCAGCAGTTACTTTCTTTCGCCGCAGAAAGAGACCGAGCACGGCTCCAAAAATCGCGATATACACCATGACCTGGAAAGTGTCCGCAAATGAATGGGCACCGATTTCAGCCGCCGCCTGTTTCATGACTTCCGGTGAAGGAGCGACGGAACTCTGTCCGGCTGCTGCCGCTTTGAATTCATTAGAGAATCTTGTTGTATAACCGGTCAGGATGGTCACAAGTGTGGCGACTGATAGTGAATTGACGACTTGCTGCATGGAGTTGGTCAGTGATGTCACACGGCTGACGAGATGCTGCGGCGCCATGTTGAACAGATGAGTGTTCATCGGCATCGTCATCAGACCCATACCGGCCCCCGCCATGATCAGCGGCACGATAAGATCTTTGCCGGTTGTCGCGGCGTCAACGTTTGCATATTGCATCGTTGCGCCTGATACCAGACCGAGACCCGCCACAACCAGCCAGCGGGCACCGATACGGTCAAATAAATAGCCGGCAATCGGCATAATCGCCATTGAAGCAAGTGCCTGGGGCAACAGAATCATTCCTGTATCAAAAGCACCGAATCCGCGTACCTGCTGTAAAAACTGCGGCAGCAGGAATATGGCGCCGAATAGAGCAAACTGGCCGACCCACTGCACAATAATACCGAGAGAAAAATCAACTGAACGGAAGATTTTCAGCTCCAGCAGCGGAGTTTTGCACGTCAGTTCGCGAATGATGAACGCAATGAGCGCAAGGCCGCCAATCACCAGGCCGGCAATTGTTTTCGTTGAAGTCCAGCTCGTACTGCCTTCAATTACGCCGAATGATAAACCCGCAAAGGCAATCGGCGCAAGTATAATTCCTAGCTTATCAATTCCGGCAACTGTTTGTCGTTCGACAACAGGCAGGGTCTTATACCCAATGTATATAGCGATGAGTCCCACGAAAACATTAATGACAAAAATCCATCTCCAAGAATGAAATTCCACAAGCCACCCTGCAAGGACAGGACCGATAGCAGGGGCAAATAAAACTGGAATCCCCATCAATGCCATTACTGTGCCGACTTTTTGCACAGGGCTCAAATGATAAACGTAAGCCATGGCAATAGGAAGCACGCATCCTCCGCCGAGACCCTGCAAGATACGGAACGCAATGAGCAGTCCAACGTTCTGCGGGAATATACAGAGGATCGAAGCAAACGTGAACAGTCCTATTGAACTCAGGAAAATCAGTTTTGCTCCATATCTATCTGAAAGCCAGCCTGCAAGCGGAATGACGGATGCCTGGGCAAGCATGTATCCTGTGACTGTCCACTGAATAGTGGCGAAGTCTGTATTCAGGTCTTCCAGCAAAGTAGTCAGTGCCACGTTCATTGATGTGCTGTTGAGCACCACCATGAATACCCCTGAAATAATGGCAAGCAACGGAACGAGGATATTCTTTAAACGAAAATTATTTGGTTCAATTTGTGCTGCTCCCATTCTCTCATACTCCTTTTTCGTAAGGGGTTTGACCGGAATCAAACCCTATTGTTATACTAACAGGGGACAACTGTCCTCCAGAAAATATAATAGCGGACAACTGTCCTGTATGTCAATTAAAAAGAGATGATTTATAAAAATAGAAGGAGCGGTTTTAATGCCCAAACCAAAAGACCAGAAAGATTACGATACCTTGATCCGTTCTGTTTCTCATGAGCTGTTTGAAGAGCACGGCGTGGAAAACGTATCGATGCATCAGATCGCCAAGAAGGCTGCCATTGGACAGGCAACACTCTACAGGCGCTATGCGAATAAAGGAGAGTTATGCATGGCGATCCTCAGCAGCGATACGGCAGCGTTTTTGCATGAGCTGGATTTGTTTATGGAGAAATCGCGTAAGGAAGAATTGCCTGCACTAGATGTATTAAGCGGGGTGATTGAAAAAGCCGCACAATATATTTGCAGCAAGGCCAAAATTCTAGTCATTGTAAAAAATGAGTACGGCCGCAATCTTCTTCTGCTGCAGTATAATCATCCGGTATTTATGCATCTGCAAGAAATTATCGAATCCATCTATGTCAAAGCAATGAATGAAAATGAAATTATTCCTATCGACGTCCCGCTGGTCACTCAGTTACTCATCGCTGCTTTAAACCCCGATCTTTTTCTGCATAAGCAATCAGAGGAAGATTTTGACGAAGAGGCTATGATTGACGGCATTAAACTGCTTTATGTAGAACGTCTGAAGAAGTAGAGTTATTGGCACCCTGATTAAAATGAAAGAGACGTAAACAACCGCGACTGTTTCAGCATTCACGATTGTTTAAGTCTTTATCATTTCTCGGCAGAAGACTCCCTCTTCAATCGTGTGAAGGGCAAAACCTAACGATAAGTGGGAGATGAATGCCGGTTGGCGATAGCCAAAGGGATTCTAACTGTGATATAATAGGAACATATATTCCTATATGAAGTGAGGTGAAAACAATGCTAGTCAACAAAGCCTATAAGTTTCGTATCTATCCAACCAAGGAACAGGCAGTCCTCATCGCTAAAACCATTGGATGTAGTCGTTTCGTATTCAATCAATTTTTAGGGCAATGGAACGACACCTACAAGAAAACAGGCAAAGGATTAACCTATCATTTTTGTTCTGCTGAATTAACAAAATTGAAAAAGGAATTACTATGGCTAAAAGAAGTTGACAGTATTGCCCTCCAGTCCTCACTAAAGAATCTTGCGGATTCCTACACAAGATTCTTCAAGAAACAAAACAAAGCACCACGCTTCAAGTCTAAAAAGAACCCTGTTCAATCTTATACGACCAAGCAGACCAATGGAAATATTGCCATCGTAGGCGACAAAGTGAAGTTACCTAAATTAGGGCTTGTTCGTTTTGCCAACAGTCGGGAAGTACAGGGGCGTATCCTGAATGCGACCGTCAGACGAAATCCAAGTGGCAAATACTTTGTATCTATTCTAGTAGAAACAGAAGTACAGCAGTTGGAGAAAACAGCATCATCTATCGGTATAGACCTCGGCATCGTTGATTTCGCCATTCTTTCTGATGGCCGTAAGATTGACAACAATAAGTTCACATCTCAAATGGAGAAGAAACTAAAAAGGGAACAACGGAAACTTTCAAAACGTGCCTTGTTAGCAAAAAATAAAGGCATCCACCTATTTGAAGCAAGAAACTACCAAAAACAAAAGCGTAAGGTTGCCAGATTACATGAAAAAGTAATGAACCAGCGTGACGACTTCCTTAATAAGTTAACTACAGAACTCATCAAAAACCACGATATGATCTGTATCGAAGACTTGAATGTCAAGGGAATGTTACGTAATCATAAACTAGCTAAAAGGATCTCTGATGTGTCCTGGTCCAGCTTTGTGACGAAATTAAAATATAAAGCAGATTGGTATGGAAAATTACTAGTTGAAATAGACACATGGTTTCCATCTAGTCAATTATGCTCCACTTGCAGTCACAATGATGGCAAAAAGTCACTAGACATTAGGAAATGGGTTTGCTCTAATTGCCAAACACCTCACGATAGAGATATCAACGCCAGTCTGAATATCCTAAGCGAAGGGCTTCGATTACATTCCTTAGCCTAACTACACAATAAAACCGTAGGAACTACGGAGTAGCTTGGTAAATAAAAGAAACCTCTGCGAGTAAAGAAATACGCTGGCAAGTATGCTTTGTTCCCAAGAATTTCCCATCTTCAATCAGACCGCAATGTCGATAAGTGGGAGTAGTTCAATTCATTTCATACAAGTACAGTTCACCGCCGTCTAATAACAGCATCTTATCCGCTCTGTTGGATGTCAGATGCGGCCGTAAAGAACTGCCATCGGGCTTGCGGAAATCTATCTCGTGAATAATGTTGAACCCGCTGCCTTCCCTTGCCAGCTCAAAGAACTGATGGTTATCGAAATACTGCCGGTGCACCATCATCTTGTCGTTCTTCACCGCAAACGTCTGGAAACCAAACGCGTCAGTAGAGAAAACCGATTCTGTTTCATTATGCAGTAAACCGATCTGTGCACGCTCGCCGACGAAATACCAGACCCGATCATTTGCCGCCACATTCAGCGCCAAGCACTCTCCTATAAGCTGCCGGTCGTCTCCATTGTCAATAATGCGGCCATCATAATCCCAGCCTACCAGACCTGATCCGCCGATTGGGTTCTTCCAGCCGTAATTACCGTACACGCCTTCATCAAAATAACCCGTCCAAATATGTTGATCTTCTGTCGTATACACATGATCAATACCGTCTCCCAAACAGAACGAGCGAATAAATCGCCCCTTCCAGTCATAGACGCGGGCATTCTTATCAATACGTTCTGCATCATGATACATGGAACGGGCACAGACCAGCATCACATGATCATCATCGAAAGACTGTACTAAATGATAATTCCATTGCTCATCAGGCAGATTCAATATCTTCTTCCTGCCGTCTTTAAGATGGAGGACTTTATAGGAATAATGCTCCTCTGTATATGTGGGGTGAAATCTGCCTTCAATCAGCGGCGGCCGGTGTTCTGTAAGGAGAATGAGCAAGTCCTGGCTGGGACCAATCGCGATGGATAGCGGTATGAGGTCCTCTATGTCTTCCTGGATGTTGGCAAATGGCGTCAAGTGGATAATTTGGTTTATTGGCATCCGGGTCACCCTTTCTAAAATACGTGCCTGTGCACGAAACATTCATGAATATTACGTTTGTTTAATTAATCATGAATGTTTAAACAAACGCAATTGTTCCATGCACAGGCACCCGAATTCTATTCTCCCCACATCCTACCAGTATTAAAGAGCCATCACAATAGCTGCTGATTCCCAACACACCTTCCTTCCTCTATAATTAAAGGAAAGTTATTATCGGAGGTATCCACAATGGAATTCAAAGATCTGAACGAGCAGATTATACAGAAATACAAAGATGACGAGAACCTGATGATCCGTCTATTTGTACAATGGTGCGCCAATCATAATCTGGATCCGCAGGCGCTGTATCGCAAAGCCTATCCTGATCAGGTGAAAAATGCTGCGCTGGCGAAAGTGATGGAAGAAGACGATGGTTTCGAAGAGCTGCACATAGACAATGAAACGATGCTGGATGTTCTTCAACTATTCGGGAATGATGATCTGGCGTTTATAGCAGCAGAGGAAATCGAAAGGCTGAACAAATAAAGACCCGCAGCGGACGCACTTTCGTGTGTTCCTCGCGGGTCTTTTTGGGTGCCTGTGCGTAAAACATTCATGTTTGTTTGAACAATCGTGAATGTTTAAACAAACACAATAGTTTGCTGCACAGGTAGGTCTTTAAGGACGTCTTTATGCTTTTACAGCAGTCCCCCGAGTGAAATCCACAGGAAGGAAGGTCAGCAATTCTTCTTCGGTCAGTTTGTCATAGGCAGCCAGCCGGTTCGACATATTCAGCGTGGCCTTTTCAAACAGTGTTCTGGCAAATCTTCCATTACCGGAATGTCCGCTGCGGAGTTCTTCTGCGAAAATTTCTTCGAGCACCGGCCTGCAGCCGTTATTCAATCTGAAACCTGCGCCTTCAGCAATTTTCACTAGGATTTGATACATTTCTTCCACTGTATAATCATGGAATGTAATCGTATTTGAGAACCGCGAACGCAGACCAGGATTAGAATTTAAGAAGGTCTCCATCTCGTTTTCATAGCCCGCCACGATGACGACCAGATTATCCCGGTAATCTTCCATCGCCTTCAGCAACACATCAATCGCTTCTTTTCCGAAGTCATTTTCCGAACCGCGTGCCAATGAATAGGCTTCATCAATGAAAAGAATACCGCCCAGCGCTTTTTCAATCATTTTCTTCGTCTGCTGTTCGGTATGACCGATATAAGCTCCCACTAAGTCGCTGCGGTCCACTTCCACCAGATTTCCTTTCTTTAATAGCCCCATACTCCGGTAAAGATCTGCAATAATTCGGGCGAACGTCGTCTTGCCGGTACCTGGATTTCCTTTGAACACCATATGCAGAGAAGGCGCTGATGCGGCAGGCAAATTCAGTTCTTTCCGCTGCTTGTTCACTTTCACCTGCGCTTCCAGGTCCTTAATATATCTCTTCACTTCTTCATTGCCGATAATTTTGGAAAGTTCTGTATCCAGATCGAACGCTTCCTGCTCCACCCCGCCCATGATATCTGCGGGCAGGATTTGATAAATATCTCCTTTGATCCGTTCATTATTCAGTGTTGCAGCGGATAAGCGTACAGCCTGATTGCTCATCACTTCCTGCACAATCTTATCTATAAGACGGCCATTGCCGTCGTCATTCCGGCCGACAATCGATTGGCTCTGAATCAGGTCATAGAGCTTCGCTTTACTGTTGTCATCCAGTTCGATGCGGTTGCTTGCGAATTTTCTCAGCGCAATTTCCAGTAACTCATCCGCCGTATAATCAGCAAATTCCACAGTCGTTGAAATCCGTGATCGCAAGCCGCTGTTTTTATTCAGAAAATCTTCCATTTCATCAGTGTAGCCTGCCAGGATGACGACCAGGCTGTCCTTATTTTCATCCATCGCTTTAACCAGCACATCGATCGCTTCCAGCCCGAAATCAGTTTCCCCGCCGCGCGCAAGAGAGTACGCTTCATCGATAAACAAAATGCCGCCCCACGCCTGGTCTATCACTTCCTGTGTTTTGACTGCAGTATGACCGATGTATTCGCCGACCAGATCTTTGCGTGTGACTTCCACTAAATGTCCCATTGGCACCACATCTAGCGCATGCAGCATTTCCGCCACAAGCCTGGCCATCATCGTTTTCCCGGTGCCCGGATTTCCTGTAAACAGCATATGCTGCGAATGAAATTCCGACATCTGCCCGGCATCGACTCTTTCCTGCTGGATCAGACGATTTGTTTTAATTTGCGCCATTTTATCTTTCACGGACTGCAGACCAACAATCGCTTCCAGCTTCTTTTCGACTTCTCCAAGCTGCTCATAATCCAGAAGGTCAACGGTTTCCCCGTTGGGATCATCGGAAATATAGTCGGATTCGGATAGTCCGTCACTATCGGAAAGAGCGTCTGCTGCAGCTGCCGTTACGCCCTGCACCTCGTACAACTCGTCAAGATCAAATGCCGGATCAGCCTGTTCTTCGATCAGTGACCATTCGTGATTTGCCCGTTTTTCATCCAGCCGTCTGATGTTATCCTCAGCCTGCTTCTTGGAGGCTATCTTTTTTTCGACAAACACCACGCTGAAACTAATCTCATTGGGTGTGATACTTTTCATGCTGATTTTTCTGTTGAACTTTGTCTGCAGGTATTCTTGTATATGGGCAGGATCCCATGTCCGGTTCTCGTCATTCAATTGAAAACGGAACTCACAATTAGTCTTATTGATTTGAGCGATCCAGTAAAAATCGAAGTCCTGCCAATTTTCCGTGTACAATTCCACAAAGCGGTTGTAGACATCGACTACATTCGATTTATAGGTTTCCACTTCATTGTTGGAACTTAAAAATGACAGGGTGCCTGAATATAAAGAGATCATGCCGCCGTAAATTGCCAGCCCTGCGGCAACCCAGAACAAGTAGTTGAGTAATGTCAGTATTGCGCCTGACGTGCTGCCGGTAAATAGCATCAGCACGACTGCGAGCAGCGGCAGAAGCAGTGCAAGTTTCACATACTTATGCAGCCCAAAAAAGCCGGTGAAAATAAATTTTACATATTTCAACTTGGGATACTTCGTGATCAGCCCATCCGCTTTTTTCTCCGAAAACCTCTTCTGGCCTTCAAACCGGTTCATCCCGATCTTTTCCCGAGCGAGTGTCGCCTCGAAGAATTGCCGGACTGTCCTGATGATTTGATCTTTTTCATGAGAAATTTTTGCTGCGTTCATTTTTAACCGCCTGCCTTTCCAATGAATCTCTTATTATGTAATGCTGAAACTTTATGTTATCGTTGTGTCGAAGTTTCAGGAGGTGAACATGATGTTTCGATATTCCATTATTCTCATAATTGGTTTCTCATTGACCTTTGTTTTGATCGGTGACTTTTTCTCAAGCAATAGTGTTCTGTTGAATATAACGCTCAGAATTTCTTTTGCTTTATTTTTTTCATTTATCTTATGGTTACTACAAAAGAAACCCAATAAAACGGAAAATGAAAAGTAACACAATAATCCTGCGTACTGACAATCTTCGAGCATTTCAACCAATATATTCTAAATACCTCTTAGCTTACCGCATAGATGCTCGTACATCAATAAACTTCAGCAATTCAGGCTATAACTCACCTGTGCCCGATATGACATATATGCCTTTCTCTTCATACAGCTATGACATTATTCCACTTTTCTCTCCGCTGTGTGAGTATGGTCAGTGAAATCAAATGGTCCATCATTTCAGGCATGACGATCCAGCTTCCCTTCTCATTCATACATCAATCTTGCCGCCATCCTATATTGGTCTGAAGTGAATATAAAAAAACGTCCCGCCAATGAGGAAGGACGCCGTCTTATCATGACCATATACCCAGCCTTACGAAAATATTTGCCAGAACAACCAGCCCCAATAAAGCAACCACCAAGTATTTCTCGATGACGAATACCAGCTGCGATCTTTCCTTCATTGGATTCATCTGGGCAAACCAGCGTTTTTCGCCGCATACTTCACACAGCAGCTTGTGCTGCGTATTCGTTGCTCCAATTTCCGCCAGGCCGCTTTTCACACTCCCGCCTATTTCTCGCTTCAACGAAAAATGAACTTTCCAGATTGTATCGGATAATTTGATTTCTTTCCTGTGCGGGCAATCTACTGATTGATACTCGAAATAGAAATTTTCTGCATTTATGATTTGATTCGTGGTTACGTAGGATCATCCTTCTGCGGAGGAATATCTGTCGACTCGGATAATTTCATCAAATAATAAGTCTCTTCACGTGCCATATGGTCTGCCATTAAGGGAGTCAGTGTTCCTAATGTTTCTTTCTTTAACTCCATCTCTTCTAATTCCTTTAAGAACATCTTGAATATAGTCATTTCTAAGTTTATATCATTGTGGAACTTATTCAATGCGGGAAACTTCATTATATTCGTACGTAAAAAACCAGCCATTTCTATAGCTTTTAAATAAAAGGCTTCCCATTCTTTTGTGAATTTATGACTTTTCTTTTTGAGCTGCGCTTCCACTCTGTCTAAATTTGAATCAATTGCACCTGCATGTCCTGCCGCATCCAATAACCACAGCAAGTCATGATGCAGCGGATGCACAGCCGGTGTATTCTCGCCTTTTTCTAAATAAGAAAAGATGCGTATGGCTTCTTCCACTTCATTGACCATATGATTAATAAAGGAAGGAGATAAACTGATTTTTATTTCTCCGACTAGGTGTTGTTCTATCAATAATAATTTAAACTCACGAATTTCCTCACTGCCTTCTTTGGCTTCTCTGACTAAAGTCAGAAGCGACGACTTATCCAAATTTTGTCTCGCCGATGCAAGCAGATAATCAAATAACTTTATAAATTCACTTGCCGCCTTAATGTTTTCTACTTCACTTGGAGCTAATGAGTCATGAATGAAACGTCCATGATCACCTAATATTTGCAGCCAAAACCGCAGTTCAAATGTTGTTTCCTCATGTAAACTTTTCAACAATATTCCCCTTCCTGTTCTTTTGAGATCACTGAAAAAAGCCATTGAAGAAGCTTTGAAAAGCATGGTTTTTCAAACAGAAATTCGCTAATGTTTGAGACATTAGTTTAGCGGCACAACCGTCTAAGCTTCGCAACCAACCATACAGGCTTTCAGTGACCTTCCCCCTATTCCTTCGCTCTTATTGTATGCGCACGTGTTTTCTTTATGAATTACAAGCCACTTGTTACTGCTTCAAACCTACTGGCATATGAATTTTAAGAGCAAAAAAATAACCGCCTCTCGATTATTAACTAACAACACTTCCTTTTGGAATTGCCGTATATCAGCAATGCAGTCAAAAGACAGTTATATTTACCTTTGATATTAGCTGTGTCTTCATTAATTACATTACAATGTCCATCACGAAAACCACCCGTTTGCCTGAGACGGCTTTGGGGTGGTTTTCTTTCTGTAGAAAGGTATTCATATAATTATTTGACTAGATTTTTATTTATGAATTTGAAACTAATTTATTGTCTAACAACTCCCCAGCCGCCTTGACGCGAATCTTGGTTGCATTACCGGGTAAGTAAGAAAGGGGGACTTCATCTATGTCTACAATAACAAGCTTACCTGGATCTGCACCCGCATCCACAGCTTCCTGGCAAGCCAGCTCTTTAGCCAGTGCCACCGTTTGCTCACGTCCCAGTTCATCCGTTTTGAAAATCTTTTCAATTTGTCCGCTTACTTGTGAAATAGCAGAGCCGATGGCGTTTGCTACCCCTGAATTCTTAGGTTTGATAACTTCAGAAGCTCCTTGTAATTGTGCAGGGAATAAGATGCTTCCACCGCCTACTAAGATAACAGGAACTGGATCTGCACTTGTCTTCATTTTATCGATAGTTGCTTCTGCCATTTCTATCATGCGGGCATATACTTTTTTGAGCACGGATAGATCAAGATGAGCAAGTAACTCACGATTACCAATATTGGCAACCCCCACTGCGACTGCAACATCTGTCGTCGTCAAGGTATTGCCACCGAATACAATTCCTTTTTCCGAAAGTAAGTATCCGACACTTTCAGGCCCAATTGAAAAGCTGCCATCTTCATGTAGTTCAACAATTGTGCCGCCACCCAATCCAATAGAAGCAATATCCGGCATACGGAAATTCGTACGGACGCCGCCAATTTCAACTGCTAATGAAGATTGACGAGGAAAAGAGTCGATCAATACTCCGACGTCAGTTGTTGTTCCACCGACATCGACTACTAATGCATCTGGATAATCCGACAAATAGGCAGCGCCTCTCAAACTGTTTGTTGGACCGCAAGCAATCGTTAAAATCGGGTATTTCACTGTATACTCTACCGACATCAGTGTTCCATCATTTTGTCCGAAGAAGACTTTAGCGTGAATGCCTTCTTTCTTGAGTGCTTTCACAAAACCATCAGCTGTTGAACGAGCAACTTCTACAATGGAAGCATTCAGGATTGTTGCATTTTCTCTTTCCAGCAAGCCCACACTTCCAATTTCATGAGAGAGAGAAATGGGTATCTCTGTGCCGAGTACTTCCTCAAGAATTTCCGCAGTTCTTATCTCATGCGCAGTTGAGACAGGAGAGAAGACCGATGTAACGGCTACAGAGTCTGCCTGTCCCTTAATTTCTTTTGCAATTTCATAAATATGCGATTCATCTAAAGGAACAATTTCCCGACCATCAAATTCATGGCCGCCGCGTACAATATGAATATGCTTACCTATAATATTCTTCAAATCGTCCGGAACACCGGTCAGCGGCTTAATAGCCAAGGTAGCAGGAGCTCCAATTCGAATGATGGCAATTTTATTGAGTCGTCTTCTTTCAACGATTGCATTTGTGCAATGTGTAGTACCGAGCATTGCGAAATCAATTTCACTTGCTAATACACCCGACGCTGCTACAACTTCTTTCATTGCTTTGTAAATACCCTCACTTACATCTGTAGTTGTGGTCGTTTTCACTTCAGCGATCACTTGATAGGCATTATCTAAAATAACTGCATCTGTATGAGTGCCTCCTACGTCAATACCCAGACGATAACTGTTCATATTAGTTCTCTCCTTTCGCTAATAACTCATCAAGTGGGCAGTAGTCGAAATCATAGCCGAAATAACGAGGTCCTGTCACTTCAATACCTTTTTCTGTGCGCCATTTTGGATCACAAGGCATTCCGATGACTGTGCAGCGAGCCCCATATCTCAAGCCTTCCGTAGTGATAGGTATCCCTGTGTCAGAGTCAATTACTGCTATTAAGTCAGGTGTCACACAAACCGTTTTCTCATTCACTTCAGCAAGTAAATGTTCGTTTTGGAAATGAAGCTTACATTCTTGGTCTTGATATTCGGACAGCCCTTGAATAGAGGCAGTTCCCTTTGCAAAACCTCCTTCAGTTTTCCGGTCGATATCCGCAACTTTTCCTTTAAACAAAATATGGCCTGAAGTCAGCTCTAATATTTCTTGCACAGGATCCTCATTGTTTTTAACAGCTTGACTAACTTTTTCTCCTATTTTTTCTTCCAATGTTAATGTATTTGGAATTCCAGATTGTTTGAGTGTCCTACCATCCATGGGATATATAGCCATCATGAGCGATCCGCCCATCTCCATCGTCGCCGAACGTGCAATTCGTTCCGCCCAGACACTATCTACTGTATTTAATACAATACTATTTCCTTTTTCATCTCCTAATACTATAGGCGTGGCAGTTACACCATCTAAATGGAAGGTAACCATTTGAAGTTCGGGAAATGCCCGTCCCATTCCATCTACATCCACCACGGGAATACCTAATCGTGCAGCCAAAGCTAAAGGAATCATGGAATTCACGCCGCCAGCTTCGATAGGCATAGTAGCGAAAATCTTTTTACCTACATAGCTTTCCAACGCTTCGAATGCCTGAACAGTTTCTTCACCATTCGGGATTTTTTCTACCATCACAGTAGGGGCGCCCATCATGGCTGTAGGAACAATTAAAGCGTCATCTGGTACTTCGTCCACATTCAAAAGTTGAATTGGTCCATATTCTTCTACGGCTTGAAGAGCCATCAATTTACCAATGTAAGGATCCCCACCACCGCCAGTTCCAAGTAAGGCAGCACCAATTGCGATATTTTCAATTTCCTCTTTACCAATTAATCTCATTTGATAATCTCCTTTTTTATAGCATGATTGGAAGTTTTCGAATTTGGAAGTAGTTTAGTGGCTACTAGTTGAAGCACAAATGCCACAAGAAATGCATCGAAACCAGATGCTCCTGTTAAAGTAAATAATCCAAATCCGTTAGGTGCCGGGCTCGTGGTAAACGCAACAAGTGTAGCAAGTCCCCATATGAGAATACTAACTGGATAGATAGTAGGCTGATTCTTTAAATTAGCGAAACTGTATTTTTCTCGATTGCTGAGGTAATCTGCTGCATAAACCCCTCCGATTGGGGGTATCAAGGCGCTTAAAAATGACAAGAATGGAATGAAGTTTGTATAGATTCCGCCAACTGCCATCATTGTTCCAATAAAGCCTGCTGCAATCGTCAGTTTATACTTAGGTGTATTATTGAAGATTACAGAAAATCCTAGAGAAGAAGAGTATAAATTATTATCATTCGTTGTCCATTGAGCCAAGATTAGGATGAGCATTGCAGCTGTACCCCATCCAAGACCAAGCATAATTGCGACAATATCAACTTGTGAAGTGGCTTTTGCTAAGATAGCAGCGATAATCAGGACGATACTAAAACCACCGAAGAAGCCGACAAAAGATGATATAACCGCATCTTTCGGTGTTTTTGCATAGCGAGAAATATCGGGTCCGATAATCGCTCCAGCAGCAAGAGAACCGATAATTAGTGAAATAGCTACCCCTATCGTAATAGGATCACTGGTAAGGGGCGCAGCCATAACTTCCGAAAATGAAGATCCTTTTAATACTCTAATCAAAGACGCAACTAGGAGTATTCCTAATAAAGGAACTGCAAAAACGCTTAATTTTTCAATGGCTTTATAGCCAATAAAGGCAGTAGTCGTCATTAAAATTCCACCTATCACGACCAAAACCTTTTGGTTAATGTCAATTTGAAAGACATTCATCAACACGCTATGTAAACTAGCACCAAACAAATCTAATTGAACACCGAACCAACCAAATAATGAAATGGCAATAATGGAGGAAACTGCATAAGAACCATATCTACCTAATGCAAACATAGAAACCAACGGGGTAGACAGACCCGTCTTTGCTCCGACAATACTGCAAAGAGAGCTCAGAATTGCCAACAAGAAACACCCAATGAAAGTTGCAATAACAGCTGAGGACATTGACATCCCTGCACCTAAAGCCCCGCCTAGTGCAGTAGCGGAGAGAGCGACAATTCCACCTAACCAAACAACTGATAATTTACCCCAGCCTTTACGATGATCCATAGGAACAGGCTGCAGTTCATAATCTTGGACCATTTTATTAGTATTATTTTCCAATGTTCTCAGCTCCTTTTGATATTAATTAGTTGTATCACTATGACCTAAATCATTAAACATACTAATAATGATTTGAGAGGCTAGTTCAATCTGCTCAACCAAGGAATCATTTGTATATAAATTAATACCCCAGAATAAACCATTGCCAAGTAATACAAATTGCTTGATTAAATTGTTAACCTGCTTAGCACTTGTGTGGGGATAATCTTTAAATACTAAATTTTCCAAAGAAACAGTGAGCCACTCATTAAAGCTCAACATATACTCCTGAAGATGTATTTTAATTTCTGGAATAGGTGCTGTTATCAAAGATATATACGAAGACATTTCAACCTTATCAGCTGAATGATGTTCGACAATCGCTTCAAGCATTGCAATAAAGATTTGATCAACAGGTTCATCACGATGATTAGCCAAAGCATTATTCATTGCATGATGATGATTATCCAAAATTTGCTGAAAAGCTTTCAAAAACAAATCTTCTTTATTATCGAAAAAGTAATATATAGAAGCAGCTTTGACTCCAACTTGCTCAGCAATCTTACGCATTGTCGCACCTTGATAACCATGTTTTGAATATTGCAAGAGAGCTGCATTCAATATTTGTTGTTCTGTCAATAGTTTCACCATCCTTTTTTGTTCACCTAACAAGTGTTAAGTGAAATAATAACCCCAATAAACTGAATAGTCAATAGAGATTTAACATTTAATTTAATTCATCAGCTTCGCACTAAATTAATTTCATTCGTTAGTGGATTCAGAATACCTGTTACATACTTTTTTTCGAAAAAAAATCCTTTATAATGGTTTGGAGGCAGTAATGCGTCTCAATCCAAAATAAAGGATAATCTCATATACTTTTTTTTCATATGGTGATCATTCTGCAAAGGCTTAGATTCTTGTGATCGATGCATTTGCAAACTCGAGATACAGAACAAGATAAGCTAATTCATACTCTGTAAAAAAATCAGTACATTGTACTTTCTCCAACACCAGCGAAGGCGCAACTGCGGGGTCGGCCGTGGCTGTGAGACAACTGGCGCGGTCTTTGCCCAGTAGGCTCATAGCGTAAGGCAATCCCCCAGCGCCGAAGCGGCTTTAAACTGCAAACTCACATTTCAATTAGAATCCCCGCAAAGTCGAGAAACGAAACCCGCACATAGTAAATCCACACACTGCCAACATGCACGTAACAGGTTGGCAAGCACATGGTTTGGTGAAAAGCCCTTATTTACACATAATTCTTATCGGTCTCATAATCTATCACCAACCACTGTAATATAAAAGTGGTTGGGTTAAATACCCCCTAATTGGATGGTCTTTAAAAATGGTTTATATTATAGAATGATAATGTAGAGAACGAAGAAATTCATTTCTAAAAGGAGGAAGGCATGAACCTAGCCCTTATTGTCTCAATGATTTTCGTAGTCATCGTTTTAGTTGTCGGAGTAATTTTGACCATATCCGTTGCTAATTCCAGTACTATGCCCGGGAATAAAAGTTACGATAGTAAAAAAAGTTTTTCCGGTTTGCTGTGGGTTTACGTTTTATCAGTGCCAGTCGCTATTATAATAACTCTTGTCGCTATATTTGTATTTTATTAACAACGAAGGGCAGTTCGGGATTAGTGAGAAAGCACATGTTTTTTTAGAGTCTCAGGAACAGTCTAAGCTCCCTGCATGCCGTATAATAATGATACATCTCCCTGTAGACTCTTTGACCGAGGGTAAATTATTTATAGTCGTCCCCTAAATTAGGTTGTCAAAGAATAAAATACTGTTATATCTCATAACTTCTTAGCGCATAGACAAACCTTGAAATGCCTTCTTGTATTGAGGCTACGTTACTTTTTCCATAAGTGAAACGAACGTATCCATTTGTTGAACCCATTACTTTTCCAGGTACAAATGAAACGCCTTTTTTCATAGATGCTTCAAGTAACTTATATTCATCGATTTCATGATTTATTTTACACCATAAATGAATTCCGCCTTGTGGCACCAAATAGGTAACCTCATTTTTCGTTAAACTGTCCAAGGCGGAAATTAGCGCATCCCTTCGCTCCCTCAGTTGAATCCTTAAATTTGAAATATGTTTGTCAAATTGAGGGGAATCTAGAAATTGATTCGCTATCCATTGAGGAAAAACACTATGACCAAAGTCAATTTGCTGTTTGCCATCTGATAAGCGCTCAATCACTTTCTCCGGTCCAATAATCCACCCAATGCGTAATCCTGATGCAACAACTTTTGATAAAGAACTAATGTATACAACATTTTCATTATCGGCCATTGATTTTAACGTGGGTCCAATGCACCCATCGAATGACGTCAAATTATAAGGATCATCTTCTATTATGGGAATACCGTACTTTGATGATAATTCCAATATTCTCTTTCGACGTTCCAGAGACATTTTGGTGCCAGTAGGATTTTGATAATCAGGATTTAAAAAAAGCATACGAATTCGATGTTTTCTTTGCAAAGCTACTATATCATCAGGATTCAAACCATATTGATCAACTGGGAGTAATAACGTCTTAATACCAAACGATTGAAAGATCGGTAAAGAGAATGCATAGGATGGATCTTCAATAGCTACTGTATCACCTGGTTTTAGCAGACATTGAACAATTAGGTGGATTGCTTGCTGAGCACCTGATGTAATCAGTATGGAGTTTGGCTCAACCACCATATTTTTATAGGTATTTACATGTTTACAAATGGTCTCCCGTAATCCCGCATCGCCTAAAGGATGATCGTAACCTAAATGCTTATCAAACGCCTGATCCTTAAGAATCCTGGCGAATTGGATGGTAGGCAGTAAATCTGCTGCAAGTTCCCCGCTTGATAGGTTAATCATTCCTTCCTGTTCAGTTTCATTACGAAGTTTCTGTACCAGCGGAAGATTCGGAAGAAATGAGCCAGCCTCTACATATTTACCCCAATTCGGGATTCTTTTATGAGTAAGTCCCCATATATCTGTATTTATATAAGTGCCGCTTCCTTTTTTTTTGACGATTAATCCAATCGCCTCCAACTCATCGTAAGCAGTCACAACGGTACTCCGATTTATCTGTAACTTTTTTGCTAACTCACGTTCAGATGGCAATGGCTGATCCCGAGATAAATCTCCCGTTATTATCCCATTCTCTATATGATCCGCAAGTTGCCTATACATCGGTTTTTTTAATGAACGGTCTAGCTTAAATTGCATGAAACTCCATCCTTTATTAGTAATTTCCCCATATAATTAATTTCGTATTATTCTTCTATTACGTACCTGTTAACATACCGCCTTTATGTATATTGTATCAAAGTTCTTGGACACTTACGCTCTATCGCAAATACAAGACGTTTTAATTTCGGCAGACGTAAAAACGCCAACCCCGTAAAGGAGCTGGCGCTTTAGTGCGTGTGTACTTGGTACCGAATTATAAAATAGAGCAATCAATTATCCCCTACACTGTTTCGGCAGTTAATGCACGGAATGGGTCGTCGCTTAATCCCGCGTCTACTACTAATTTAGCATATTCTTGGGCAGCGAATAGTGAATGATCTCGATAGTTTCCACACTCTAATGCAGAAACAGCTGGGATATGTTCTGTTTCAATCACCTTTTTAAGTACTGACGTTAATGCCGTCGCAACATCTTTCGGTTCATGTTCATCCCATATGATCATATAAAATCCCGTTCTGCAGCCCATTGGAGAAATATCGACAATCCCTTCTAATTCATCACGCAAATAAGTCGCTAATAAATGTTCTAGTGTGTGTATGGCTGAAGTCGGGATTGAATCGTGGTTCGGCTGCAAAAAGCGTAAATCATACTTCTGCAATACACTTCCTTTTTCATGATGTTCGGTACCCGCCAAGCGCACATAAGGTGCTCTCACTTTCGTATGATCAAGAAGAAAACTTTCAACTACTGCCATTGTTATCATCCTTTCTGTAATTGATAACTAAGTTAACACAGTACTGCCAGTCCTGTAAATGTATTTCATAAATATTTAGAAAAATGCATTATTGTATTGACATGCTATTAGAAGAGAGGTATTATACTCTTTAATTCCGATATAACTAATATGTTTTAGGATGATTGAATCTAAACACATTTTATTTAAAACATCTTGGAAGAATAAGAGTGAGTCGTACAACAAATGAATTGGGGGGATGGAAATGTCCGTAAATGAAGTGAAGAAAGGAAATGCTTTAGCACTTTTACCATTAATTATTTTTGTGGCACTTTTTATTGGTGCTGCTGTTTTAACGAAAGATTTTTCGAATATGCCATTGAATGTGGCGCTTATTATAGCATCAGCTTTCGCTTTATTAATGAACCGCAAAGAGAAATTCGAAAAAAAGATTGAGATATTTACAAAGGGTGCGGGTCATGCGAATATCATTTTGATGGCTGTCATCTTTATATTAGCGGGTGCGTTTGCAACTGTGGCAAAAGGGATGGGCGCAGTAGACTCTACAGTGAACCTGGGATTATCCCTATTACCTGCGAATTTATTAATGGTTGGGCTATTTATTATCGGCTGCTTCATTTCTATTTCTATGGGAACTTCAATGGGAACAGTAGTCGCACTTGCGCCGATTGCAATTGGAATTGCGAGTCAAACGGATATTCCTGCAGCATTGGCATTGGCAACGGTCATTGGCGGCGCCATGTTCGGAGATAATTTATCAATGATTTCAGATACGACAATTGCTGCGGTCAGGACACAGCAAACGAAAATGAAAGATAAATTTAAAGTGAATTTCTTCATCGTATTGCCTGGTGCAATTTTGACATCGATCATTCTCGGCGTCATTACGCGAGGAAACACAGCCCTGGTTACACCTGAACATCAATATAACCTGTTAAAAGTTCTTCCTTATCTCGCTGTTTTGGCAGCGGCACTTGCAGGTGTACATGTGTTAATCGTTTTGATTGGAGGCACGATTTTTGCAGGGGCTATTGGATTGGTTGACGGATCATACAGTTTCGGCAGTTTTTTAGCAACTGTAAGTGAAGGCATTATTGGCATGGAAGATTTAGCTATCATAGCGCTATTGATCGGCGGTCTCGTAGCAATCATTCGGCATAACGGCGGAATCGATTATCTTCTATATACGGTCACAAGTAAATTAAAGACTAAAAAAGGCGCTGAATTTGGAATTGCGGGGTTGGTTAGTGCGGTCGCACTTGCTACTGCGAATAATACGATATCGATTATTATTACAGGCCCTTTGGCGAAAAGCATCGCAGATGAATATGACATTGATCCAAGAAAGTCTGCCAGTTTACTTGATACATTTTCCAGCAGCTGGCAGGGAATTCTTCCTTATGGCGGCCAGATGCTCGCAGCTGCAGGACTTGCTTCCATATCGCCACTCACTATTATGCCATATTCGTTTTATCCGATTCTGATGGGAGGATGTGCAATCATTGCCATTCTGATTGGATATCCAAAATTGCAGAGCAAGACGGCAAAACAAGTTGCGACGGTGCCTGCAGATTAATAAAATTTTGAAGCAAATCGTGAAACGCTCATTATCTGATTTATATATACGCAAAAGTAACCGCCTGTGTTTATATAAGATGAATTAATAAATAAGCATTCTACAAATTACCTAGTACCGTTGATTTCCGTTCCAGGCAGACGCGTGTCTTGCGGGCCCGCGGTGAGCCAACTTGGTCGCTTCGCTCCCCTAAGTTGTCATCACCTGTCGGGCTGATCCTCCCAGAGTCGCCGCCTTGCACTCCAATCAACTGAGTAGATAGAACATAGCTTCCCTATGATGTAAAAAGTTTAATTCAACTTATATAGTTTACAAGGGGTTACTTTTTCTATTGTTTTTAGAATAAGTTCAGGTACGTGCAACTCCTCTGAATCCTTGAAAATACATGAGGTTATAGCTGACTGGATAATCATCTACCTGTCTGAGAAGCATACATGTTTGATACTCACACGGCCCCCCACTGAAAACAAAAAACGTCAATCTCAAATTACGAGGTTGACGCTGTCATATCTATTTCAGAAAGTCCGGCTTATATCATACCGCCCATTCGAATGCTGTTATTATGAAGGGGTATTATATTTTAAACGTTAGCGTATCAAGGTTTCTTGTTAAAGTCTTCTCACAGCTTTTCATGTAGTATCATTTCATTGTTACACTATACCGCTAATGAATAAAATACCTCCATAATGAAGGGTTGGAGACGTACACAGTTTGTACCAGTCTTCCATTATGATTGTGATTAATGTTTCGGCAGAACTTGTATTGAGCCAAGCCCCTGATTAAGGTAACACCCCTACAGCTATCACTAAGGCAGTTTGAATTTGTCACTGCTTTTAAGACTTTGTTGAGTAAGCACAAAAAACGTTAACTTCTCAGCCCACGGCCTTTTTCAATCAGATACCAATTGATTGCATAAAGAGATATGACAAAGAGAAACGAAATGAGAACAGAGAATAAAATCGGAACGTCGACTACACCGAGGATCCCGAATCGGAATCCCGAAATCATATAAACAATCGGGTTGAACTGTGATACAACCTGCCAAAACGGAGGCAGCATCGAGATTGCAAAAAACACGCCGCCTAAGTAGGTTAACGGCTGAAGAATAAACGTAGGAACAATCGACACATCGTCAAATGATTTTGCAAAAATACCGTTCAACAGTCCTGCCAAAGAGAACAAAATAGACGTCATCAAAAGCGTCAAGACGACAATGCTCCAAGAGTAGACTTGCAGCGGAACAAAAAACAGAGAAATAATCGTGACCAGTATCCCCACCAGAATACTTCTTCCCATTCCTCCAATCACAAAGCCCCAGATAATGATATGAGTCGGTACAGGGGCAACCAATAGTTCTTCAATGTTCTTTTGAAACTTTTGTGAAAAAAATGATGACGAGACATTTGAGTAGGAACTCGTGATGACTGACATCATGATCAATCCAGGGACTATAAACTCCATGTAGGAGAATCCTTCCATTTCGCCAATCCGTTTGCCAATCAAATTCCCGAAAATGATAAAGTATAATGAAGTGGTAATGACCGGCGGGACCAATGTTTGGATCCAGATTCTAAGATAGCGGTTCGTTTCTTTGACTGACAAGCCTTTTAATGCTGTAAAATATAGTTTAAACATGTGCATCACCCACCGCAGTTTCTTCTGTAAGTTTTAAAAATAACTCTTCTAATCGATTGGACTTGTTACGCATAGACAATACTTTAATTCCTTGTTCTGTCAATTGGCTAAATACTTCGTTAATCCCTTGATCACGCGCCACTTCCACAGAAAGCGATCCTTCGTCCATGAGTTCACTTTTATAGCCTTCGATTACCGGCACCCGTCCGGAAGTTTCGATGTCTAAAATAATAGTTTCAAACTGGAGCTTAGCCAGCAATGATTTCATACTGGTATTTTCAATCAACTGCCCTTTTTGAATGATACCAATGTTTCGGCACAACATCTCCGCTTCTTCCAAGTAATGTGTTGTCAGAATAATCGTCGTGCCGTTTTCATTCAACTCTTTCAGAAACGTCCACATCTCTCGTCTTAATTCAATGTCCACACCGGCCGTCGGCTCATCCAGAATGAGCAGGCGCGGTTCATGCATCAAGGCGCGTGAGATCATCAGTCGACGTTTCATGCCTCCAGAAAGCTTCTGTGCCTGAACATTTCTTTTCTCCCATAAATCAGACTGCCTCAAGTACTTTTCACTGCGCTTCAATGCCTCTTTTCTTGGCACGCCATAATAACCCGCCTGGTTCAACACAATCTGCTGGACCGTTTCAAAAGGGCTAAAGTTGAACTCTTGCGGGACCAGACCGATCTGCAGCTTGACCTGCATTAAGTGTGTGTCCATATCATAGCCGAAGACATTAACTTTTCCTGATGTCTTATTGACGAGGGATGTCACAATCCCGATAGTCGTAGATTTGCCAGCCCCGTTAGGACCCAAGAGAGCGTAGAAGTCTCCTTCTTCCACTTTCAAATCGATGCCGCGCAAAGCCTCGACACCGCCTGTATAAACTTTTTTCAGATCTTTTATTTCTAATGCATACGTCATTCCTTTTATCTCCTGCCTATCTTTTTAATCAATTGCATGTGAATAGCTATTTGCTAGTATACCACTCCTGTCATGAGCAAAGCTTTATGTATGCATTTTCTATATAATTGCTCCTTACAGAGACATATCGTTTATAAATTAAAAACGCCAACCTCAAGTTAAGAGGTTGACGCTGTAAAATCTATTTTAGACAGAACGACTTACATCATGCCGCCCATCTGTCACCGCTAAAATACGTGAAAACACAATGTACAAACACCTTCAAATCAACGTTTCATTGTTTTACCTGCTAATGAAAACACACGATATTCAACATGAACATGAACAAAACATGAGCAAGAACGAGTGGCTCCATTTCACTGCCGATTATCCGACTATGAGGACTGTCCAGTTTTGGACTATGAAATTTCCGGTATAATAAAAAAAGAGCCAAGGCCCTTGTAATCTATCTGATTCTTATTTAGTTTTCATCTGAATCAAAATTTTTAACTAACGTAACAGCTTCTTCAGTCGCTAACATTTTGGCTACATTAATGATAGGTAAGTTTAAAACTGGAAACTCATTAGACTTCGCAGTTAGTTCAGATATTGTGGACCTAATATACGGAAATAATATTGCTATTGCATTGTTTGTTAAGTATTCTTCAAATCTTAAGCCTTCGCTATCATCTTCTACGAAATCAAATAATCCTTCGATCTCTACTTCTACTTGGAATGGAGAACTTTCATCTTCCAAATCCCCTGTTTTGCTTTTTAATTTAACTAATGCATTGCTTCTATTTTCAGCTATCTCACATTCAAACCCTGTATGAACATTGACTTCTTTAATATTAGGTTTGAAATTATAATTTTTTACATAAGATGCTTTACAAATAATAAAATCATTAAATATTATTCCCGCCATTATTTATGCCGCCTTATCAGTTTTATTGGGTTCATTATTCACTTTCATATAAATGTTATTACCTGTCTGCCCATCATAATTCATTTCCCCGACATTTTTACTGTCCGTACCTGAGTATTTTTTGTATGTTAACTTATTACTCTTAAAGTATTCAACCTCTTTATATTTTAAGTCGCTTCTAATTATCACTTCTTCTGCAGATTTAATAGAAACATCATTCTCTTTAAATGAAATATTTCTTGGCCAATCTATAAAATCTATATCTAATTCAGCGAAATTATAACTGCCCTTATCTTCTTGTTTTTCATTTTCAAAAAAGACACCTGGATTTTTAGAATTAACTTCTACTATCAATCCAAGTTTTTTAGCAGCTTCTACAATTTTATCGTTATCAAACATATTATTACCCCCTCAGAGTACTTTTAATGTGTCAAAGTCTATGATTGTTTGATCGTAAACACTTAGTTGCTTACCTTTATTTAAGATGCCATATTTCTTTGTTCCTTTATACAATTCATCTCGATCAGATTCAAAGGTATATGAGCATGCCTTATAACTTTCTACCTCTACCAGTAAATCCAAAATTTCACACCGAGCTTGATGCTCAGTAGCTGAGTCATCTGTACTTCTAATAAATTTGAAGTTATGTCGTTCAAGATGCGAATTAAATTCAGAGAATTTCCTTTGGCCATCCTCTGTATCCAAATCCAAAAGATCTCTATTATTCAAATTCGCTTCTAAATATAATATTTTTCTAGTTGTATCGACCGGAGATTTACTCGTTCCAATATTTCTTTTAGCTAATTTCCGTGTTTCTTTTGCCCACCATTCAGCTTTAGATTTATCATTTATAAAGAAATAAACACCACTACCTAACCAATGATCATTCCGTTTTTTTATAGTGAATTTACGACTTTTTATGATTTCATCAGAGAAATGTTTTATCGTTCCATGGAAACAGTTAAAACTTATATTATAATCCATTTTCATTCATACTCTCACCCTATATATTAATCAATATATACTAAGAGTACCACCAGATGTTTAAATATGAAACATATTTACCTTAATTTCACAATGTATTCTCTTTTGATTACATTTCTCGTCAATGTATTTCAAGATTTCCCCAACTATACTGTGCATTCATATGACTAATTATAACCATAGTATGTCACTTGCGTCGATAAATATTCATCACAATATTAATTGTGTGTGTACCTGGTACCTAAATTAAACTAAAAATCATCTCGAATTCATTCTTTGTAAAATAATGCAATAAGATATTCCGGATAACCTCTTTCAGTACCGTATATATGTAAGTCTTCGAATGAAAGTGCTAAAATTCTCATTTCACGAAGTTCTTTATTATCACCACTTGTTATCTTAGAATCCCATTTTTTTATAAGATCATTATTTTTTTGGTGCAAGTCTTCTAATATAATTTTTTCATTTTTCTTCTTTGTGTAACGGTAATAATGATAGGCGCGGGGCGGCGAGCCAAGTAATTTAAAGATACCAAACATATCGAAAACTCCCTTCAAATGTATTAAATCTTAATTTACTATCTTTACAGTACATACTAAATGTTAGTTAAACTCTTGGTTATATTTTAGCAGTGGGCTTGATTTGGAAGAAGACGAAATGAGTAAAAAAAGCGGTTCATTAGAGTCGATAAATAATTGTGTGTGCACCTGGTACCTAATTCCCAAAAATGAAAGCCGTCTAATCTTTCAATAGTCTTCCCTTGCTCATTACCTTAATATTAAGAACTAATTGCAGAGATTAATTCTAGGTTGACAACCTATGCTTGCCGAGATGAAAACTAATGCGCTCATTTTAGGTATATTAAAGATAAAATCTAAGTATTTTCTTTTTCAAAGAATACAAAAGACTCAATACCATGTGACATTTCACCATCAATACAGAAATACATAAATAAAAAGATCGGCCCTTCATTGTTCACTTCTAAATTATCTGCTAATATCAATAGCTATTTAGCATTGTCATTAGGAATACTAATTGTAGTAACAAATTCCTTACCTATTTGTTTGCCGCTTTCGTAAGATTTCATCGACGTTTTTGCCCTCCCCTATCTACTTAGCCATGATGCTTTGTGACATAATACTATCTATATGTGTATATCTTTCTGTGGCTAATTGTTTAACTATGTCTATTATATAATTAGCTTATCAACGATAAAGCTCAATATTCTCAAATAACATACGAAGCTAATAATTAACCTAATAAATTCAATGTTCAAAGTACTCGTATATCAAAACCATACCATTTACCTTCTTAGGTTACAATACTTGTAAACATATCAATATTTCGCATGTGTCAACTGATAAGTTCAAAAAACGCCAACCCCAAGTTAAGAGGTTGACGCTGTAAAATCTATTTTAGACAGAACGGCTTACATCATGCCGCCCATTCCACCCATACCGCCCATATCAGGCATTCCGCCGCCCATTCCAGCTGGCTCAGGCAAATCTGCTACAACAGCTTCAGTAGTCAAGAACATAGCCGCCACAGATGCTGCGTTTTGCAGTGCATAACGAGTTACTTTTGTCGGATCTACGATACCTGCTTCTACCATGTTGACCCATGTGCCGTCTGCTGCGTTGAAGCCGATGCCGACTTCTTCACGCTTCAGGCGATCTACTACGATTGAGCCTTCAAGGCCTGCGTTGGTTGCGATCTGGCGTACCGGCTCTTCAAGTGCACGAAGTACAATCTTGACGCCTGTTGCTACGTCGCCTTCTGTCTCTTCAAGCAATGCTTCTACTTGTTTGTAAACATTCACCAGTGCCGTACCGCCACCGGATACGATTCCTTCTTCGACTGCCGCACGAGTAGAGTTCAATGCGTCTTCGATGCGAAGTTTGCGCTCTTTCAACTCTGTTTCAGTAGCTGCTCCGACTTTGATGACTGCTACGCCGCCAGCTAATTTAGCCAGACGCTCCTGCAATTTCTCTTTATCGAATTCAGAAGTTGTTTCTTCAAGCTGTGAACGGATTTGGCCTACACGTGATTCGATTGCATTCGTGTCACCGCTTCCTTCAACGATTGTTGTATGATCTTTTGTTACAACGATTTTTGCAGCGCTTCCCAATGAAGTCAGGTCAGCAGATTTCAGATCCAGTCCAAGATCTTCCGTGATCACTTGGCCACCCGTCAAAACTGCAATATCTTCAAGCATTGCTTTACGGCGATCGCCGAATCCAGGAGCTTTAACAGCCACTGCATTGAATGTTCCGCGTAATTTATTGACAACTAGAGTAGCAAGCGCTTCGCCTTCTACATCTTCTGCGATAATCAATAATGGTTTTCCTTGCTGAACGACTTGCTCAAGCACTGGAAGAATTTCCTGGATGCTCGCAATTTTCTTGTCCGTGATCAAGACATACGGATTGTCCAAAACGGCTTCCATCTTGTCTGTATCTGTTGCCATATATGCAGATGCATAACCGCGGTCGAATTGCATACCTTCTACTACGTCAAGCTCTGTAACGAATCCTTTAGACTCTTCAATCGTGATGACACCGTCGTTGCCGACACGCTCCATTGCCTGTGCAATCAACTCACCGACTTCTTCATCTCCTGAAGAAATTGCTGCAACCTGTGCAATTTCCTGCTTGCTTTCGATTTCATCCGAAACGCCCTGCAAACCTTCCACTGCTGTGACTACTGCTTTTTCGATTCCTTTACGGATGCCGACAGGATTAGCGCCTGCAGTCACGTTTTTCAAACCTTCGCGGATCATTGCCTGTGCAAGAACCGTTGCCGTTGTTGTACCGTCCCCTGCGATTTCATTCGTTTTGGAAGCAACTTCAGCTACAAGCTTCGCGCCCATGTTTTCGAATGCATCTTCGAGTTCGATTTCTTTCGCGATTGTCACACCGTCATTTGTGATCAATGGTGATCCGAATTTGCGCTCTAATACAACGTTGCGTCCTTTTGGTCCGAGTGTTACTTTTACAGCGTCAGCCAATGTGTCTACACCGCGCAGCATTGCCGTGCGTGCTTCTTCGTTGAATTTAAGTTCTTTAGCCATTTATATAATTCCCTCCTGAGTTTATATTGATTTATTTAAAGGTTTTATTAGCCGATAATTGCTAAGATGTCGCTTTCACGCAGAATCAAATATTCTGTTCCTTCATATTTCACTTCAGTACCTGAGTACTTGGAGAAGATGATGCGGTCTCCTTCAGTTACTTCCAATTCTACTCGCTGTCCGTTCTCAAGAACACGGCCTGTACCAACAGCAATTACTTTTCCTTCTTGCGGCTTTTCCTTTGCAGAGTCTGGCAGGACAATGCCGCTTGACGTTTTTTCTTCTGCTTCGATTAGTTCGATTACGATACGGTCACCTAGTGGTTTCAACAAATGAAACAACCTCCTCGAGATATTGGTTTATTTATTTTTCTTAGCACTCAGTAATAGCGAGTGCTAACACAACTCTTATCTTAATGAATTCCAATAAAAATTGCAAGTAAAAGCGTTCGACATTTTCTTCTTTTGCCAAACCTCTTTTTTCGCGTTAAAATGGTCATCAGATATAGATGAAAGGTTGTGCACAGTGAAAAACTGGGTCGTTGCGTTAATACTCTTTATTACGTATGTTGTTATGCAGATTGGCAGTATATTTCTGGCACCGGTACTCCTCTTGTATTTCACGGAGTTGGGGCTGCCAAAGGTGGAGGCCATTTCTCACGCTTTTGCTTGGACATTGTTTATCGTCAATACGATTGCGGCAATTATCTTCGTGATCATTTTAATTAAGAATAAAAAATTCATTCCAGTATTCAAAGGAAAGCCTGCTCATTTTGGTCAAGTACTTCTTTGGGGAATCCTTGGATTTTTCCTGGCAATGGCCGGTCAGATTCTGGGTGCTGCGATCGAGTCGCTGTTCGGCGTTACGGCAGGCTCAGAAAATACGGAACTGCTTTCGAATATTGCAAAGACAGCTCCGATTATTATCTTTCCCATGGTTCTGTTCGCACCGTTCCTTGAAGAAATCGTGTTCCGGCGTATTTTATTCGGAGGCCTCTACACGAAGACAAACTTCTGGATCGCTGCGATTGCGAGTGCGATCGTCTTTGCCGCTGTGCATAACGAATTGCAGCATCTGCTCATGTACTTGATGCCTGGACTCGCCTTTGCGTTTGTCTATTACAAAACAAAGCGTTTGCTCACGCCGATGATCGCGCACTTCCTGATGAATGGTTTTGTGACGGTCGTTCAATGGAACGCGGATAAATTGCAGCAGCTGCAGGATATGCAGCAGAGTATCATATCATTCCTAATGTAAAAAACTCCCCTTGCAAATTTATGCAAGGAGAGTTTTTTTATTGTGCCGCCATTACTTGTACCATCTTATCGATATCCGGTCTGGCAGTCGTTCTCGCGCCTTCTGTCAGGATACTGAAGATGAGATCTTCACCGTTCTTCGTTTTCACATAACCGGACAATGCGTCTGTATGATTCAGCGAACCAGTTTTAGCCAGCACTTTCCCCCGTACCAGAGGGCTTGTCAGACGGTTGCGCAATGTCCCGCCAAGCATGCGGTCATTTACACCGGATACCGGCAATGAACGCTCAAACGCCGGATACCATGGTTTAGACTGCACGGCAAATAATACTTCTGAAATTTTCTCGGATGGAATTTTGTTTTTATGCGACATACCGGACGCATCTTCCAAGTAGATCCCTTTTGTATTGATTCCTTCTTTTTCGATCGTTTCCTTCATTACCCGGATACCTGCATCCCAGCTGCCTTGGTTATATACTTTGCGTCCCATCGACTTCGCAAGGATTTCGGCATGAGAATTATTGCTGAGTTTCATAAATGGCATCATTAAGTAATACAAAGACATCGACCGGTTCGAGGCTAGCACCTGAGCATTTGCCGGAGTCTTGCTGCGGGACACTTTTGCCGTCTTGCTCAGGCTGATGCCCTGCTTTGACAGCGCGCGCATGAAGACATCCGCAGTATAGGCGCTGGGATTCGAAACCGTCACCCACTGGCGTTTGCCGTTCGAATTAACGGGCAAGTTGCCTGAAACGACAATCGTATTCGTTCCGTACTGCCGTGTCATCGAAACCGTATTGGGCTTGTTTTTCGGAACCGTGCGTGTACGGTTTACTATTTCGACGATATTCGTATGCGGCGTCAGTGTGACTGCAGCCGGTTTGCCGTTTTTCGTTGGTTTGGCTTCCACAATGGTGGTGCCTGAATCATAATCTTCATTCGGCGAGATGGTCAGCGCCGAAATCTGTGCTGCGTAGTAATGCGTTTCGTCAGATTTATAGATTCCGGGAGAAAGACGCTTTGTGTCGAACCACGTATCGTCCGCCACAATATTTCCTGTGACGGATTTGATGCCCGACTGGCGCAGTTCTTTTGCCATACGCTGCAGATCACGTTCCATTAATGTCGGATCGCCTGTTCCGCGCAAATATAAATGGCCGTTCAGCACGCCGTTTTTCACCGTTCCGTTTGTTAACACATCCGTCTCGAACGTATAGTTCTCTCCTAATACTTCAAGAGCTGTTGCAGCTGTCAGAACTTTAACATTTGACGCTGGTGTCACGCCCTGATCAGAACGATATTGATAGACTACTTTATTTGTATCTGCTTCTCTGACGACCACACTGCTCTTTGTGCCGCGCATGCGCTGGCTTGTGATCACCTGATTGATTCCTGCTTCTAAACCTTTATAGGACTGCTCTGCTGCAGCCGCTTGACCTCCTATAAAAGGAGTGTACATACTCGCCGTGACTAAAATTGCACCCAATACCCATTTACTCAGCCGTTGCCGAGTCTTTTTCGTGTTCATTGAAATACATATCCTCCCAATCTCGTTGTCTTTGCTAGTTTACCATAGGCTATCTTCCAAAAGAACCCGTCCCTGACAATTGTCATGACAAATTAAAAAAGTCCCCTTGCGTATGCAAGAGGACGGGCATTTATTGTTCATCTGTACGGTTCAGCACTTCGTCAATCTGACGCTGCTGTTCTGCTTTTGCTTCTTCGAGCAGCCGCAGACGTTCCGCTTTTTCATACTTCCGATAACCCAGACGGGAAATCACGATGCTGATCTCGTAAAGGATAAATAACGGAACTGTCACAAACAGATGCGATACGATGTCAGGAGGTGTAATGAAGGCAGCCAATACAAACAAGCCGAAATATGCGTACTTCCGCACCTTCACCAATGTTTTAGGTTCCAGCACTCCCAGACGGGACAGGAACAGGATGACGATCGGCAACTGAAAAACGAAGCCGAACGGCAATAAAATAGAAAAAAGAAACGAGAAGTATTCGTTGATGCCGATGGTCTGTTCAATATTTAATTGATCGGACAGATTAATCATAAATTTCATGATATACGGCAGCAGCACGAAATACGAAAAGCTGATTCCCCCAATAAACAGGAGAAAAGCGAAAGGAATGTACGACAGTGTAACTTTTCGTTCCAGCTCGCGAAGGCCTGGTGAGATGAACGCCCAGAACTGATACATGATGACCGGTGAAATAATGACGATCGCCAGAAACACAATGACCTTCAAATAAATCACGACCGGATCAATGACGTTAAATGCATTCAACACCACTTGTTGCGCCGGTGTATCATATTGTATGAAGTGAATGAGCGGCTTCGCGAAGAAGAAACCGGCAATCACGCCGACAATAAAGAAAACGACGATTACCATCAGCCGTTTTCGCACTTCATCTATATGTTCAATGATCGTTAAGTTTTTATCCGCCATCAGACTAACACCCTAACTTACCGCACTTCTTCTTTCTTGTCTTCGATCTTCTTTACGTCGTCATCGTCGTCAGCAAGACCTTTTGTTGCGTTTTTGAATTCACGCAATGAAGAACCGAATGCTTTACCGATTTCAGGTAACTTCTTAGGACCAAATATAAGCAATGCGATAACCGCAATAATTAACAAACTTCCAATGCCTGGAGCCATGATTGGTCACCTCCTCATAATATGTCTATTCTACACGAAAAGCCTTGTATTTGCTATTGCCGTGTCACTTTATTTGTGAATCTTTTACGTCATTTTTAATCAGGTAAATCAATGTCTGCAGCTCACCGGAAAGATCGATGCTCTGGATGCGGATGGTGTCCGGCACCGCCAGCCGCTCGGGAGTGAAATTCAATATCCCTTTCACGCCGGTCTGCGCGAGACGGTCGGTCAGTTCCTGCGCCACTCTCTTCGGTACAGTCAGAATCACCATTTCAATCCCGAGCTCCTGAATTTTCTCTTCCAGCCGTTCAGGCGGATAAATAGGGATATGATTCTTTTCTTCCCCTTCGTACGGTGCCTTCGGATCAAATGCCACTACAATTTTTGTGTTATGAATCTTTTGGAAATTATACTTCAGAAATGCATTCCCGAGACTCCCCACCCCGATCAGCGCAACATTGGCGCCTTCATCCTGATCAAGTGTCTCACGGAAGAACTGCAGTAATGAATCGACATCGTAACCGTAACCTTTACGCCCGAGTGCGCCAAAATGTGAAAAGTCTCTGCGGATTGTTGCCGCATCGATTTTCATGGCTTCACTTAATTCGCTCGATGAAATGCGCTGTACTCCAGCGTCTGCGTAGTTTCGTAAAAATCTATAGTATAAAGGCAATCGTTTCGTCGTTGCCTGCGGAATTCTATGTTTACCCACTGCTTTTTTTACCCCCAGTGTTGCTCCTTGACACCTCTTCAGAAAGAGGTTAGAGCACTTTTTATCGTACAGGAGAACACGGTCATTGTAAAGCCGATTATTGCATGGTACCGTGGATTCCATTAAACTTAAAAGAGAATAGAGGTGTGGGGCTTGATTATTTTACAAGTGAATGGATTGACCAAGTCTTTTTCAGGCACGGATTTGCTGGAAAACGTGCGTCTTGAGGTACAGCATCGGGACCGCGTAGCACTGGTCGGACGAAATGGTGCCGGAAAATCGACATTATTGAAAATCATAGCAGGAGAACTGAATGCCGATGAAGGCGATATTATCATTCCGAAAGGTGTGCAGGTCGGATATTTGGAGCAGCACAGCGGAATTAATTCGGAACTGACGATTTGGGATGAAGTGATGACCGTGTTTATCCCATTACGGCAAATGGAAGCACGTCTGCGTTCTCTCGAGCAGCAAATGGCCGATCCTGCTGTCTATGAGGACACGGACAGCTATACACGTGTGATGACGGAATATGATGAACTGCAGGTGTCGTTTAAGGAAGCGGGAGGTTATCAGTTTGAGGCGGATGCCCGTTCTGTTCTTCACGGCATGCGGTTTTATCCAGAGGACTTTGAAAAACCTGTTCATCTTCTGTCGGGCGGTCAAAAAACCCGTCTTGCACTGGCGAGAATGCTGCTGAGCAAGCCTGATCTTCTGATACTCGATGAGCCGACGAACCATTTGGACATCGAGACACTGAACTGGCTGGAGCGTTATTTGTCAGCTTACGAGGGAGCTATATTGATCGTTTCACATGACCGTTATTTCCTGGACAAAGTGGTGAATACGGTTTATGAAGTGTCCCGGCGCAAAGTGACAAGGTACAGCGGCAACTACAGTGCGTACCTGGATGAAAAAGCGAAGAATTATGAACGTGATCAAAAGATGTTCGAACAAGAGAAGGATGAACGGGCAAAGCTCGAGGAATTCATTCAGAAGAATATTGCACGGGCTTCGACTTCTAAAATGGCAAAGAGCCGGCGCAAGCAATTGGAGCGCCGGGACTGGATGGATTCTCCTGACGGCGATGAGAAGTCCGCCAATTTCTCATTTTCATTGGACCGGCCGAGCGGCAATGATGTGCTGTCCCTCGATGATGTGAAGATTGGATACGCAGAAAAACCTGTGTCACAGAACATTGCATTGCGTGTCTATAAAGGAGACCGGGTCGCTTTCGTCGGACCGAACGGCGTTGGTAAATCGACTCTCTTGAAAACGATCGTCAAGCGCAATGAGCTGCTTGGCGGAGAGATTCGCTACGGCACCAACGTGCAATTTGGTTATTATGACCAAAACCAGGCAACGTTAATCGGCTCAGGCACTGTTCTTCAGGAAATCTGGGATGACTGGCCTATGATGAATGAAAAGGATATTCGCTCCCTGCTTGGACGCTTCCTGTTTACGGGGGATGATATCGGGAAACTCGTCACTTCTCTTTCAGGCGGAGAAAAAGCACGGCTTTCATTGGCCCGGCTCATGCTCGAGAAATCCAACACACTGATTTTGGACGAGCCGACGAATCACTTGGACCTGGACAGCAAGGAAATCCTTGAAAATGCGCTGGACGACTTCCCGGGCACTATCCTTTTTGTATCGCACGACCGCTACTTTATCAACCGGCTCGCGACGAAAGTCATCGAACTGAGCGAAGACGGCGCAGTCGAATACTTAGGCGACTATGACTACTATATTGAAAAGAAAATCGAAATGGCAGAAATTGCAGCTGCGACAATGGTAGAACAGCGGGCCAAGGAACCGGCTGTTAAAAAGGAAGTTGCCGGCAAGGAGTTTCAGCGGCAGGAACGCAGACTGACGCGGGCCATCGCTGAAATTGAGAAGAAACTCGAGCAGTTTGATACAGAAATGAGCAAGTTGCAGGAACAGCTGCTTGATCCCAATCTTGCCAATGACCATGTGCAGCTAATGGATATACAGAAGCAAATCGATGCAATCCAGGCAGAACATGATCTGCAGGAAGAAGAATGGCTGACATTGCAGGAAGAAATCGAAAATTTATAAAGTCGGGGCTGTCGATGAAAGTTCATTTATGAATTTCTGTCGGCAGCTTTTACTTTTCTCTGAAAAGGTCAAAGCATGCGTTCTGCCGAGAATCTTTTTAGACCGCCATAATCCCCCTAAGTAACTCTATTCATCTGAAAGTCTCCTACAAATTCCGCTTCAATTCTCCACAATCTTTTCCACAGATGAAATCGCGTTTTAAACATATATGCACATAGTTATAAACATTATCCACAGTTTGTCTATAAAAAATCCACAAAGTTATACAAAAATTAAAGGGGCAGTTAGCGCATCTTTTGAAACTTACCCACATCTTATCCACGGAATGTGCATAAGTACGAATGTTCTCTATTGACAAACGCAAAATTGCACAACAAAAAAACACACATTTTGCTGAATTTTAGCAAAATGTGTGTAACTATCACTTATTCCAAGAAATCAGGTCCATTCCAGGCCGTCCATTCATCGCAGAATCACTTCGCACTCCACTTTTCCACATTTCATAGCCAGCTGCAGCAATCATCGCAGCATTATCTGTGCATAACGCAATGGCAGGTACGTAGAATGGAATATTCTCTTTCTCAAGTGCTTCTGTCAGTGAGCTTCGCAAACCTTTATTGGCTGCCACCCCGCCTGCTGCAATCACTTGTTTTACCCCAAATTCTCTTGCCGCTCTGACGGTTTTCGCGGTAAGAACCTCAACAACGCTTTCCTGAAAACCCGCCGCGACATGATGCGGATTGATTTCGCCGCCTTTTTGTTCAATATTATGCTTATAATTAATAACCGCAGACTTTAAGCCGCTGAAACTGAAGTCATAGGAATCTGCCTCCAGCCAAGCGCGCGGGAACTCTATACTTCCGTCACTCTCCGAAGCCAGTCGATCCACATGCGGTCCGCCCGGATACTGAAGGCCGAGGACACGCGCCACTTTATCATAGGCCTCTCCTGCTGCATCATCACGCGTTTCTCCGATTAATTCAAAAGAGCCATGTGATTTCATGACAACCAGTTCCGTGTGACCGCCTGAAACGATTAGTGCCAGCAGCGGAAACTCCATTAGATGGAGTAATTGATTTGCATAAATATGGCCCGCAATATGGTGCACACCGATTAGGGGCAGCTGATTAGCAAACGCAAAAGCCTTTGCTGCATTGATCCCAATTAATAACGCCCCCACAAGACCTGGTCCCTCTGTTACCGCTATAGCTTCCAAATCACTTGGCACAAGACCAGCTTGCGAAAGAGCCTCTTCGATCACCCGTGTAATCTGCTCCACATGCAATCGGGAAGCAATCTCCGGTACTACACCGCCAAATTGCTTTTGCTGCTGTATTTGTGACGAGACAATATTAGAAATAATCTCCGTGCCATTTTTTACAACAGACGCTGCGGTTTCATCACAGCTCGTTTCGATACCTAATATATAATGATCTTTCTTCATTCGAATTCCACCCACATCACGAGACCGTCTTCATGGTCATCCGTATAATAGTTCTTCCTGATGCCGCCTTCTTGAAAACCGAGTTTTCGATAAAGCGTCCGTGCCGGTTCGTTACTGACACGAACCTCAAGCGTCATAGTCTTCACTTCATTCAGTCTGCATAACTCCATCGCCTGGCGCATGAGATCTTCACCATAGCCTTTCCCGCGCGCTTTCGAACGGACAGCGACATTTGTTATATGGCACTCATCCAGTACAATCCACATGCCACAATGTCCAATAATCTCACCGTCTAACTCCGCTACGATATAATGAGAATAAGCGTTGCCCGTCAGTTCATGCTCAAAGATTTCTTCTGTCCAGGGAGTAGCAAACGATTCACGTTCAATATCTGCTACCGCATGAATATCCGCCGCAGTCATCTTACGAAATACAACTTCCTCACTCATGTAAAGGCCCCTTTTTCACCAAGTTGGCTTCAGCCTCCGTAATCCGCTTATACTGCGGTGTAAAAGCATGTACTGACTCCGCTTCATCTTTACCCATGGCTAATAAAACAGCAGAAGATGCACGCGGTACATTCATCGCGAATGAAGCAAAATGGGCCTGCTTGCCAAGATGTTGCTGAATCACTTCTTTATGGATCTTTACATCTTCCCCAATGATGAGAACAGGCTCTCCTAGCTTGGCCAAACGACCGAGGAGATCTGCAAGGGAACCATGCTGATCTTCTTCTACAGCAGTCAACCCTTCTTCCTCTGCACGATAGACAGCAGAATAGACATTGGACCTTCTTGCATCGATCAACGGACAGATCAGCCCGTTAAACAGCTGTCCGTTTACCGCGAGTGTCTGCAGACTGGAAACACCGTAAAGCGGCTTATTCAATGTCCACGCAAGTGTCTTCGCTATGGTGACGCCAATACGGACACCTGTATAGGAACCGGGACCTTCCGAAACAGCAATTGCATCTATGTCAGCCGGTACAATAGAAGCTTTTCTGCACGCTTCTTCTACAGCCGGCATCGCACGCAGCGAGTGATTCACTTTCATCATACTCGATTCTTCTATAAGCAGCACATCATCCTTAACGATTGCTACCGATAACGGAGAATTCGCTGTGTCTATACCTAACCATATCATTTGAAAATCTCCTCACATATATGCGTAAATCGTTCACCTTTTGGCGTCAGCTCAATAGTTCTGGCATTTGGTCCAGTTTGACGGATCACCATATCCAACCGCTGTTCAGGCAGTTCATTTTGAATAAACTGAGCCCACTCTACAATAGAAATTGCGTCGCCATAAAACAGCTCGTCCCAGCCCAAGTCTTCCTCACTGTCGGCCAGACGATACACATCTAAATGGTTTAAGGGATAATTCCCTTCATATTGTTTTATAATCGTGAAGGTTGGACTGCTGACTGTTCGGGTAACACCGATAGATTTCGCCAGCGCCTTGGAAAATGTCGTTTTACCTGTTCCCAGTTCGCCTTCGAGCGTCAGAACATCCGGCGGTTTTAAATAGCTTCCAATTTCAGCTGCCAGTGCTTCCATTTCTTCAACTGATTTAATATCTTTCTTCCACACAGCCAACGCACCCTTCTTTTAGATCATCTATATACTAGTGTACAGAAAAACACAAAATAATTAAAGAGAAGATGACGCGCTCCTAAATACCATGTTAACTATTTTTCTCAACAAACGCGCCAAAACAGAATTTTAGCGAGCGATACTCTGCCTTTAACGCACCAAACTCAAAATTCACCGCACCTTTCAACTGCTTCTGCGAACCAAACTCTCCTGCAAACGAGCCAAAGTAGAATTTCTGCGCACCAAAATGACTTTATAACATGATAAGCAAGCGAAATAATTATTAAAAAAAAAAAAACGATTTCGCCGTGTAGGCGAAATCGTTGGAATGTTAAAATATGGCGGTCCCGACGGGAATCGAACCCGCGATCTCCTGCGTGACAGGCAGGCATGTTAACCGCTACACCACGGGACCATGAATTTTTGCAAAAAAAAATGAACAGCCCAGCAACGTCCTACTCTCACAGGGGGAAACCCCCAACTACCATCGGCGCTGAAGAGCTTAACTTCCGTGTTCGGTATGGGAACGGGTGTGACCTCTTCGCTATCGTTACTAGACTGCATTGAGT